>CAZBFY010000092.1:1495-4484 GCA_964491445.1 uncultured Mycoplasma sp. | reverse complement strand
CGCAGACAATAAAAAAGATGCAAAACTAGCATTAGATTTAGGAAGTACAGGAATAGGACTTTGTAGAACGGAACATATGTTCTTTGATAAAATAAGAATATTTAACTTTAGAAAAATGATATTAGCAGATAACAAAAACCAAAGACAAAAAGCTCTAGAGAAAATACTACCATATCAAGAAGAAGACTTTTACGAACTATTTAAAGTAATGAACGGTTACCCAGTAACAATAAGATTACTCGATCCACCACTTCATGAATTTATCCCAAAAACACAAGATGAAATACAAGAATTAAGTAAAGACCTAGAACTAACAACAGATGAAATAACAGAGAGAATAGATAAACTAAAAGAATTTAATCCAATGATGGGTCACCGTGGCGTTAGACTTGCAATAACATATCCAGAAATAGCAAAAATGCAAACAAAAGCTATCGTGCAAGCTCTATTAAAAGCAAAAAAAGATAAAATAGAAGTAAAACCAGAAATTATGATCCCCCTTGTAGGAGAAGAACAAGAACTTAAATATATAAAAGATATAGTAGAAGAAGAAATAAAAAGTATTACCTCAGAAAAAATTATGATAGGAACTATGATAGAAGTACCGAGAGGAGCCCTAACAGCAGACAAAATTGCAAAACATGCTCAGTTTTTCTCTTTTGGAACAAATGATTTAACTCAAATGACTTTTGGCTTTTCAAGAGACGATGCAGGTAAGTTTTTAAATGATTATTATGATAAAAATATTCTAAGCTTTAATCCATTTCAAAAACTAGATAAAGAAGGAGTAGGATTCCTAATAAAAGAAGCTATAAAAAAAGGAAAAACAGTAAATAATGATATAGAATTAGGAGTATGTGGAGAACAAGCAGCAGACGAAGAAAGTATTAAATTCCTAATAGATACAGGTATTGATTATGTATCATGTAGTCCATATAGAGTACCAAGTGCAAAACTAGCAGTAGCAAAAGCATCTATACGCGAAAAGGGGAACAATTAGTTTACTAAAATACCATAATAAAAAGTATTAAGTTAAAAGAAAACGCAAATCATAATTTAAAATTTAATGTATTGTTTAAATATTTGTTTTTGAAATAGTAATAAATAAATCATAATTGAATATACTGTGAATATATACTATAGATGGGATAGAAATATCCTTTTTTACTTGCTTTTTTATCACTTTTATTGTATAATAATGAAACCAAAAAAAAGGGGGATAAAAAATGAAAAAAGAAGATAAAATATTACTAAATGAAGCTCTGAAAGAAAAGGATAAAGAAAAAAAACTAAAAAAATTAGCAGAACTATATAAACGTAATGAAGATGATACAGCACTAATATTTAATATATTAAAAATATTAGGAACATATAAAGAACATAGACAAAGAGCAAAAGAACTAATGAAAACAATGGAATATATTTATAACTCTGAGTCTGTTTGCTTTGAAGTAGGAAAAATGGAAACTATGGATAAAAATTATAAAGAAGCAATACTATACTTTAAAGATGCTTTGTTCTATTTTCCACATTCATCAAGAGCAAAACTAGAACTTGCAAGAGCATACAAAAAACTTGATAGAAAGAATATCGCTATGTATTACTTAAAAAGCTTAACAAAAGATGGTACAGATCCAGTAGCATTTTATGAATTAGGAACACTTTATGAAGATGTAAAAAACAATGAAGAAGCACGTAAATGCTACAAAAAATCATTAGAATTAAAAGAAAATGACGTAAGAGCACTATTTAAAATAGGTATGCTAGAAGAAAAAGAAGGTAATATAGAAATATCCAAAAATTACTTTGAAAAAGCATATGAAATAAACAAAAAAGATCCATTCATCTTAACAGAACTAAGTAAATGCGAAAGAAAACTAGGAAATTATGAAAAATCAGAACAATACATTAATGAAGCAATAAAAGAAGATCCTACGCCAGTAAAATTCTTAGAAAAAGGTTTATTATATGAACAAACTAAAGATTATGATAAAGCATATGAAGTATATGAACAATCAAAAAGCATAAAAGAAGATGAAATAATAAACTTTAGATTAGGTTTATTATTAAAGCAATCTCAGTACTATGATAGAGCAAAAGAAGAACTATTTAAGTGCTTAGAACTAGACAATAATGTAATAGCACTTTATGCATTATCTGATATTTATATAAAAGAAAATGATATGAAAAGAGCACAAAAATGCTTAGACATGATAAAAAAACATAAAAACAAAAGCGAAGTAGATCAAAGAAATATCTCTAGAATAAGATCTTATATAAAATATAAAACAGGACAATTAGAAAATTCAGATACATATTTTACATCTCAATTGTTAGACTATGATAAAAACAAAGCAATAGAAATATCAAAAAATTACTTTAAAGAAAACACAGATGTAAAAGAAATATTAAATCAAGTAAAAGATAACTTATCTGAAGACAATTTATATAATACAACTTCAGCAGAAGACTTTTACATAGTAGATTTACCTAATTTTGTATATGACAAAGAAAACAATAAAAGTAAAAAAGTAATGATAGTTACCATAGCAAACACTAAAAACACAATAACAGTTATGCCAACCAGTTATGATAAAGTAAGAATTAATAATACTAAGTTAAATAAAATTAACAAAAGATAAGAAGAAAAGCTCAAAAGGATAAGAAAATTTCAAAAAGTTAAGAGAAAAAACTTATCTTTTTTTGTCTTTATTTGTATTATAAATCTTAGTAAGTTAAATAAAGTTCTATTCATACTATTAATGTAAGTAATTTTAAAATTTTAATATGAAATTTAATGTAAATTTTAAAATTGCCTTGACATTTACAGAAAAACCTTTAAAATAATGTGTTAATTTTAGAAATTATTTCTAAAAAAAAGGGAGGTAAAGGTATGAAAGAGAAGATAAAAAAGCATTTATTTAGCATACTTTTCGTACTAGTAGCACTAGTAACTTCAATATTTGCAATATCTGCTCAAGATAATGCA
>CAZBFY010000092.1:0-1485 GCA_964491445.1 uncultured Mycoplasma sp. | reverse complement strand
AACAGCTACAAAAGTATCAGAAGAATTTTCAAGTGATAACTTGAATTATGGAAGATATGCAAAAGTAAGCTTAAATGCAAAAGCTAATCCATATGGCAATACAACAACTGAATATGACAAACTTGATGTTGTATTAGTGCTTGATAGCTCTGGAAGTATGGATAGAACAGATGTTAAGCCAAACAGAATGGGAGCAGCCAAAACAGCAGCTACAAACTTAATTAATACTTTAATGAATGGTACTAATCAAGTTGGAGTAGTAAACTTTGGTTCAAGTGTTAAAAACACACAAAGCTTAACAACAAACAAATCAACAGTAACATCATTTATAAATGGAATGAGTTCTAATGGAGGAACTAATCTTCAACAAGCAATAGCAAGTGCTAATACCATTTTAAAAAATGGTAAAAGAGCAGATGCAAAACAAATAGTAATAATTCTAACAGATGGAGTGCCAACATTCTTTAATTATGATGGAGTAAGATATGGAGAAGGAGACAGCGATGACGAAGTAGGTTATGGTGAATGTAAAAGAAGTACAATACTTGGTTGCTTAGAATATTACAATTATCAAAAACCATCAGATGCTGCAAAAACAGAACTTGATAACTTGAAAAAAGCAAACACAACTGCAGATGTTTATACAATAGTATTTGGTAATGAAACAGAAGCTGCAGCAATACTTGCAAAAGTAAATCCAGAAAAAGAAAGTCCAATATACAAAAACTACACAGCATTATCAGCAGAAGACTTACTTGAAAAATTCGAGGAAATAATCGAAAGAAGTAGTGGTATAATAGGAAAAGATAGTGTTCTAACAGATGTTATTCCAAAAGAATTTACATTAACTGAAGAATCAAAAAAAGAATTAATTAAAAAGGGAGTAACAATAAAAGAAAATAACGATGGAACAACAACTCTTACTTGGAATATAGGAAACATCGAAGCAAATAAAGATTATAATATGACCTATGTAGTAAAAGCAAAAGATGACTATCATGGAAGTATATATACAAATAAAAACGCAACATTAAAAACAACAGTAGGTAAACATAATCCTTATTATGAAGATACCAAACAAACACTAGTATTTGATAAACCAGCAGTAGAAATACCTGCAATAACAAACGATGATCACTATAGTGAAAATAGTTCATATGTAGGATATTCACAAAATAAAATTCAAGGTACAACAATTTTAGCAAATGATTTAAATAAAAATACTAAAAAAGATGTACATACAGGTAATACTCAAACAAACGTTACAGATGAAATAATCATAGTAACAAATGATAATACTAAGAAAAACGCAGATGGTACATATAGCATCTATAAAGCTGGAGTACTTCAAGGAATACTTAGTGTAAATGAAAACGGAACATTTAGTTTTGTTTCAGAAGAAGGCATTTCAGGAGAAGTTTCATTTGAATATGTTATTAAATCAAATATAAATCAAATGCATGAAACCAACTATGTATTAAGTAA
>CAZBFY010000091.1:0-4515 GCA_964491445.1 uncultured Mycoplasma sp. | reverse complement strand
ATGCATAAAATCAGTATTCATATCACTTGCCCCTATAATAGGACTATTTATTATATTTAACTTAATAAAAAAAGATGCCTTTACAAAAAAACAAATAAAACAAGTAGTAACAGGACTCTTAGCAACTTTTATAGGACTTTGTCTATTCCTAACTGGAGTAGATGTAGGTTTCATGAAAACAGGATTTCTATTAGGACAAAACTTCATAGAAAAAGATTTAACTAATCTTATAATACCCTTTATAGCAGTCATAGGATTCCTAGTAGTATTCGCAGAACCTGCTGTTAAAATATTAACAAATGAAGTAGAAGAAATAACCGAAGGTAGTATCACTAGTAATATAATGAGACTAACTATTGCACTAGGAGTCATCCTAGCACTTATTCTAGCAATACTAAGAGTTATATACCACATACCAATATTCTGGTTCCTGGTAATTTTCTACCTAATAGCAATGATTCTTACATTCATATCTCCAAAAATGTTTACAGCAATAGCATTCGATACCGGAGGCTCTGTATGTGGACCACTTACTGCTACATTTATACTACCATTTGTAATTGGAATATGTTTAGCTTTAAATGGTAACATTATGCTAGATGCCTTTGGACTAATAGCATTCATCGCAACATCCCCTCTTATTACTATCCAAATACTAGGAATAATCTTTAAACAAAAAACTAAATATGAAATTAATAAGAAAATAGATGAAACAATTATAAACTATGAATGGAGGAATACCCTATGATAGAACTACTATGCTTAATATCAAACGATAAAGAAGATAAAATAATAAAACCATTATATGATAAATATAATATGCCCTTTAATATTGCAACCTATGGAAAAGGTACAGCATCATCTTCTATGCTAGAATACTTTGGACTAGAAGAAATTAAAAAATACATATACTTCTCTTTAATACATAATAACGAAAAAAAAGAAATATTAAAAAGTATTAAAACAAACTTAAAACTAAATAACCCTGGGACAGGAATATGTTTTACAATACCATTATCAGGAAGTACTAAATACTTATTAGATAAATTAAATAAGGAGGAAACAAATATGAACACAAAAACCAAAAAAGAAGAAAAAATAAATAATAAAAACACAAATGAACCATATCATTTAATAGTAACAATAGTAACCGAAGGTTTTGGAGAAAAAGTAATGAACTCTGCAAAAAAAGCCGGAGCTTACGGAGGAACTTTAATAAATGGACGTAGCATCTATCAAACAGATTCAAAAAGACAATTCCTAGGCTTTTCCATCGAACCAGAAAAAGAAATAATACTAATAGTAGCCAATCGAAATAAAACAAATGACATAATGAATAAAATAGTAAAAGATACAGGACTAAAAACTGAAGGCGGAGGTATAATATTCTCACTTCCAATACTAGATACCATCGGACTTTATGAAGAAAACTTAAAATAAAGAAGGAATATGCATGACAAAAGCAGAAGAATATATAATAGAAAACTTCATGAAAGAGAGATTCACCCTAAAAGAACAAGAAGAATTTCTAAAAATAACCTATAACATAATACTACACGAAGAATTTGAAAAAAGATGTACAGAAGAATTTTACCATCACGGAAAAACAACCCTTGGAGAACACATCATAAAAGATACAATACTAACCTATAGAATGATAAAACTATACAAAATAAAACACCCATTAAAAAAAATAGATATAGAACTAGCACTACTAATATCACTATTTCACGATCTATACACCAACCCATGGCAAAACAATGAAGAAAAAAAATCACTAATAAAAATGGAAAAACACGGATTCACCCACCCCCTAGAAGCCGTTATAAATGCCTACAACTGGTACCCAAAATACTTCAAAAAGAAAGAAAAAAGAGAAAAACTAATAGACGGAATAATACATCATATGTACCCTTTACCAGTAAAAAAAGTAACTAAAGAAACTATAGTAAACAACAAAAACATAAAAAAATTTAAACACTATAAATTTCTAATAGAAAACACAAAATCAAACACAAATTTCAGTATAAAAAAACCAAAAACTATCGAAGGAAGAATAATGTCAAAAGCAGATAAAAAATCTGCAATAAAAGAATTAAATAACCTAGAATCATTCCTAGCACTAATAACAGGTAAAAATAATAGTATCTCATAAGTAAGTTAAAAAGCTTACTTTTTTACTTGACAAAACAAACACCAATATGTATTATTGTATTAAGCAAGTAATACAATGCAAAGGAGGAAACATGAACTTTAATTTTGATAACGATAGACCAATATATAGCCAGTTAACTCACTTCTTAAAAGAATATATAATATCAGGAAAACTACAACCAAACGAAAAACTGCCCTCAGTAAGAGAACTCGCTCTTAAAATTAAAATAAATCCAAATACAGTACAAAAAGCCTTAGAAAAACTAGAACAAGAAAAACTAATATATACTGAAAGAACAAATGGTAAATACGTAACAAATAACACAAAATTAATAGAAAAACAAAAAAAGCAATTAGCAAAAGAGAAAACAAATAATTATTTAAGCAATATGAAAAATATAGGTTTTTCAAAACAAGATACAATTAATTACTTGCAAAATATGAAAGGAGAATGAAATGGAACTATTAAAATGTACAAACCTAACAAAAAGTTTTGATAACAAAAAAGTGTTAGATAACATAAACCTAACAATAACAAATAACAAAATAGTAGGACTCTTAGGAAAAAACGGCACAGGTAAAACAACACTAATAAAACTAATAAATGACCTACTTACCCCAAGTAAAGGAGAAATACTAATAAATGGTAGTAAACCAAGTATAAAAACAAAAGAAATAATAGCATATCTTCCAGAAAGAAACTTCTTAGATAAAAATATGACTATTAAACAAACACTAATATTCTTTAACGAATTTTATAAAAATTTTGATATAAAAAAAGCACAAAAACTACTAAAAGATCTAAATCTAGAAGAAAACCAAAAATTAACAAAAATGAGTAAAGGTATGCTAGAAAAACTATCTCTAATACTAGTAATGAGTAGAAAAGCAAAACTATATATATTAGATGAACCACTAGGGGGTGTAGATCCTGCAACAAGAGATTATATATTAGATACCATACTAACAAACTTCGAAGAAGATGCAAGTATTATAATATCAACACACTTAATCGAAGATATAGAAAAAATATTAGATGAAGTAATATTTATAGATAAAGGAAAAATAGTATTACATGAAAAAGCAGATACACTAAGAGAAAAAGAAAACTCATCAATAGATGAAATCTTCAGGAGGTACTTTAAATGTTAAATAAACTATTAAAATATGATTTAAAATGGTGTTACAAAAATTTATTAATATTTTATATACTAAGTATAATATTCTCTACTATAACAAGAATACTTATAAATATAGATAACTCTGTAATATTTAATATATTAGAAAAAGTATCACTAGGAATTACTATATCTATGTTAATAAGTATAATAATAAATAATATACTTAGAATATGGGCAAGAATAACAAGAAATCTATATAGCGATGAAGCTTATCTTACCCATACCCTACCAGTAAAAAAAGAGACAATATATTTATCAAAAATACTAACAGCAGTAATAACACTAACAACAAGTATAATAGTAATAATATTATCTATAGTAATATGTTATTATTCAAAAGATAATGTAGAGGTATTAAAACAAATACTAAATCAAATAAATATATCTAATATAACACTAATAATAAGCATAATAAGTATATTATATTTAGAAATATTATTTATTATATTAACTGGATATACTGCTATAATACTAGGTCATAAACAAAACAATAACAAAATACTAAAATCAGTACTATTTGGCCTTATAATATATTTCATAATGCAAATACTTATTATTATAATAGTCCTAATAATAGGAATATTTAATAACAATATAATGAATTTATTTAAAACAAATATAATAACACCAAATCTATTAGAGAAAATACTTATATTTAGTATAATAATATACACAGTATATAACCTAATCCTATATATAATAAGTAATAATATCTTAAAAAAAGGAGTAAATGTAGACTAACATTTATTTTTTTTAGAAACTAAAGTAAATAATTAAGGTCAAACAATACACTTATTTTACACTTTCTCTTATTCCATATTTTACTAATAATTTAGTATTTTCTAATTTTATTATATCAAAAATATACTACCCATCTCTTCTTTTTTGCATATAAAAGAGTAATAAACTTTTATTCATCACTCCTTAATGTTTAGAAAACTTTTAATTTAACTTTAAAATAGTTATTTTATGGCTTCTATTTCTTCTTTAGTTAAATCTGTACATTCTGATATAGTTTCAATATCTATATTCTTTTTTAACATATTCTTAGCTGTTTCTAATGCTTTTTGATAAGCACCTTCTTTTATTCCAGCTTCTTTTCCTATGTTTATACCATCTTTTATACCAGCCTGTTTAGCTTCTGCTATTTCACTTAATCTAAGCTTTTCTTCATGTAACT
>CAZBFY010000090.1:0-4517 GCA_964491445.1 uncultured Mycoplasma sp. | reverse complement strand
ACCATTTTTCAATGGTTTGCGGCGATTCGTAATTTTAAAAGTGTTAAATTCCCGTATTAACTGCAATGATAATACCTAGTGTAACAAAGTATTTACAGCAAGAAAGAGTAAGTTATAATGATAATGTAAAAGAACAAATGGCTTTAGCAGGTAAGAATTTTTATATTGATAATAAGGATAGGTTACCTACTAGTGTTAGTTCAAATATTTCGGATTTTGTAACTTTTAAAGAACTTGCAAGTATGAAATATTTATCAAAAGATGTTTTTGATTATGATAAGAGTAGCTGTATGGATGATAGTTATGTAGTGGCACGTAATGATGGAACAGAGACTAGATATGTAACTTGTTTAATATGTGGTGGAAATAAAATAAATTGGACAGAAATAGAAACTATGTATTGTAAAAAGCTTGAAAAAAATAGTGTTAAGGAATCTGTAGGTTGTTCTGTTAGTAATCATAAGTATAATACTTTTTTAGGAAATGCTAGTGTTACTGTAAATTATAATAATGTTACTAGTGATTATAAGATTGTTATTTTTGATAAAGAGGGTAAAGAAACTTCTTGTGGTATAAATAGTAATAGTAATAGTCAAGATTTTATTTTAGATCAAACTGGCAATAATAAGATTTATATAATGTCGAATGAGAAAAATTACAAAAAGTATTGTGGTTCGGTAAATGTAAATAGTGCTAGTACAAGTATAAGTGCTAATATGTATGTACTTAAAGATGATAGTACAAGTGCTAAGAGTCCAGAAGAATTAAAAACATTAGAAAAATATGATGGTAGTTGGACAAATAAAAGTATTTATGTGGATGTCAAAGCTACACTTTCTTCTTTTGATGGAAATCTTTATTATAGTGATGGTAATAAAAAATATGTAGTAGAAACAGATGAAGAAAAAAATGCTAAATATTTCATCATTGAAAATGAGGGTGATAAAACTTGGAAAATATCTGGTAAGCTCAAAGAGGATAATTCTAAAGAGAGTAGTACCAGTATTAGTACTAAAATTGATAAGACAAAGCCTACTATTACTTTAAAAGGTGGTAATGAAAATTGGACTAATAGTAATGTTAAAGTAAATTATAGTGCTAAAGATGAATTATCTGGAGTAAAACTTGTTAAGGTTAAAGATAAAGACCCTGTTTATAATCCATATAAAACTTATGAAAATCCTACTTCAGGAACTGTTAATGGTTTTAAAGAATATACTGATACTATGAGAACATATGTATATATGATAGCAATAGATGCAGCAGGCAATACTAGTGGTGAACAATCAAAAGAGGTAAAAATAGATAAAATACCTCCTCATTCTTCTGAAGTAACAGGTATGATAACTTCAGGGTCTATGACAGATTATAAAACAAATTGTAATGGAGTTGGAGGTGATTTAAAATATCATACTTGTACTTATTGTATGAAGTTTAAAAATGTAAGGCCTATATGGGGATTTGATTTACAGCATAAAGAAAAAGATACTGGAGGAAGTGGTATATCATATAAAGAATACTTATGGGATCATACTGGTGCTGCGGCATCAATTAAAAGCTGGAGTCAGGTATCAAGTGATTTTGCATGGTCTATATCTAAGGGTAAATATCAAAACTATTTTCGAGTGACTTATGGAGTAAGATCTATTGATATAGCTGGTAATGTAGGTAAAGAATTAAAAGTAACATATCATATATATGATCAAGCTGTAAAACTATCTGATTATAATGCTTGTGTAAAAGGTTTATAAAGGCTCTTTGAGAGTCTTTTATAATAATAAAATTTCTATACTTGAAAAAAAACTATTCCTATAGTATTATTAAACTGGTGGTATAATGAAGATAAAAAATAAAAAAATATTAGAATTCTTATGTTTTTTATTAATAATAATATCTTTTATAGTAATGGGTTATTATACATATAAAAGTTATAATACTCAAAAACAAGATAATAATGAAGAACCTTTAATAGATAATTACTATAGTGTAGAATATCTATTTAATAGTGATTATATAAAAAATGCTAATAATATAACAGATTTTAGTAATGATAAAGATAATGTATATATGTATTTAGATAAAGAAAATACTTTATATATAAAATATACAAATGAAAAGAATAAGTATAATAAAAAAGTAACAGGGATAACTTCTAAAGCAACAGTATTTTATAATAACTTAAATGATGATATATATGAACTAAGTGCTTTAACTAAAGATGGAGAATTATTTTATACAAAGATAAATTTAAGTAATAAAAAAGATTATACCTTTAAAAAGATAGCTAGTAATATTAATAGTATTTATTCACCAACATATGATAAGAAATATGTATATGTTAATAATAATAAAGGTTTTAAAACAAATTTTATATATTTGGATAATAATAATAATTTAATGTATTTAGATAAAGATAAAGATTATGTTTTAAAAGATAATCTAAGTGATGTTAAGCCTTATTTTAATTATATATGTGCTAGCAATAATACTTCGTTATGTAATAATATAATGATATATCAAGACTTTGAGAATAAATTAATTACGAAGTATAATAATAAGATAATAAAAAATGAAAATAATAAAGAAATAATAGTAAAAGATTTATTTGCAGTACTAAGTGTAAAAGAAGAAAAAGAAATAGATTTAAGTAATATATCATATAGTAAATTAAAAAAGTATAACTATTTGTTTACTACATATATAGTAGATGAGAATAATAATATTTATATACTAGAAATAGATAAAAATACAATAAATAATAAAGAAGATATAAGTGCTAAGTTATATAATAGTAATAAAGTAAAACAATTAAAATATGAGGGGAATATAGCAAAAATAAATATTATATATGCGAATGGTACTTCTGAAGAAATAAAAAAAGATAAGAATAAAACTATAGTTAGTTCTACTGTTTATGATAGATTAGAAAATAAAAAATTAACATAGTTACACATAACACTTGTTGTTTTATAAAAATAAAGCTATAATTATACTAGCAGAGGTGTTTTATGAATGATGGAAAATTAAATAATAGACAATTTGTTACAGTAGCACTTATAATAATACTATGTGGTATAGCTATTTTAGGACATGACTATTTTTTAGCAAAAAAAGCTGGTGTATATGAAGAAATGAGTATGTTATTATCACAAGAACCAGAATATGTTGAGGAAAGCTCTGATAATAATGATACATCAAGTGTTAATACTTCGGGTAGTGGAGATACATCGGGAAAAGTAAAAAAGAAAAATATAACATATAATTATATAGGAAGATTAAAAATACCTGCGATTAACTTTAACAGAGGCTTTGTAAAATATGGGAGTTCAGGAAATAATGTAGATCAAAATATAGCAATATTAAAAGGCTCAACATATCCAGATGATGCGTATAGTAATTTTATTATTGCAGGGCATAATGGTTCAAGATGGAATGCTTTTTTTACAAATTTAGATAAATTATCACTTGGAGATGTTGCAACAGTAACATATAAGAATAAGAAATATACTTATAGTTTAGTAAAAAAATATAAAGATCTTCAAAAAGATGGAGTAACTTTATATAGACATAGTGCTAAAAAACAATTAACTTTAATAACATGTGCAAGACCAGATTATAATAAGTATTACTTAGTATTAGTATTTGAATTAACAAATGAACAAAGAATGTAGGGAGGGATAAAAAATGACAGAATACTCATTATTTGAAAGAATAAAAACAATATTTGAAACAGTATTTTCATCGTCATTTTTTATAACTCTTTTAATAATACTTATAATAACACTAGCACTTTTAATAGCAAATAATAAACTAAAAAGTCCAGTGCCAAAAATAATAGCAACTATTTCATATACATTATTAAGTATTTTAATATTAGCAAGATATGGAAGTTATGTACTGGCTATAAATGATAATGTAGTAGAAAAGTTTTTTAAAGCTATGTATTTTCCTAATTTGGTAGTATATTTATCAATGTTATTTATAAGTATATTATTATTAGTACTTAATTTTATAAATAAGAATTATACAAAAATAACTAAGATATTTAATATAGTATGTTTTGCTTTAATATGGTTTTTCTTTGTACTAGTATTAGATACTGCTAAGGAAAGTAATATAAATATATATGAAATAACAGAAATATATTCAAATAGTACTGTTATGATATTATTACAAGCAAGTATGTGTATATTCTTTGTTTGGATAGGGATATTATTAATGAATTTAATAGTAAGAAAAATGACAAAAAAATTAGATAGTAAGACTAATATTACACTGGAAAAAGATAATTTAAATGAAGAAATAAAAGAATTTAGTGATGAAGAGTTTAAAAATAGTTTTCAGACACAACAAGAGTATAATAAAAATGAAGAGATAAATAATATATTAAATAATAAAGATTTTTAATAGGGTTTAAAAGTCTTTTTTATTTTGTATACAAAAATTTTTAATAAATTACAATTTTTTTTAAGGTATTTTCTGTTTTCTTGCTAATTATATATATGAGGAGGTAAAAA
>CAZBFY010000089.1:0-4622 GCA_964491445.1 uncultured Mycoplasma sp. | reverse complement strand
TTTTTACTTTATGTATAAGTAAAAAGTTTAAAATATGAAATTTGCACATACACTAATTTATTATTTAACCACAATATTTACTATCTTACCTTTTATTACTATTATCTTAACTATTTCCTTATTCAAAATGTGTTTCTTTACATTTTCTACTTCTAAAGCTTTATTCTTAATAGATTCTTCATCTTCAAAAATAGATATAACAACTTCTCCTCTTACTTTACCATTTACTTGTACTGCTATTACCTTAGTATCACATACAAGCTTACTCTCATCATACTCAGGCCATTTTTCAAAAGCAATTGTATCCTTATTACCTAATTTTTCCCATAACTCTTCAGTCATATGAGGACAAACTGGATTAAGTAATTTTAAAAAGTTAAGAGCATATTCTTTAGGAAAAATTTCTTCTTTATAAACACTATTAATAAATATCATCATTTGACTAATCGCAGTATTAAAATTAAGTGTTTCATAATCCATAGTAACTTTCTTTACGGTTTCATTGTAAACTCTATCAAGATTAGTATTTTCCTTATCTACTATTTTATTTTCTTCTAAATATAAACGCCATACTCTCTCTAAGAACTTCCTAGCCCCTAAAACACCTTTATCATTCCAAGGCTTATCAGCTTCAAGTGGACCCATAAACATTTCATAAAGCCTTAAAGTATCTGCACCATACTCATTTACTATATCATTTGGATTAACTACATACTTAGGAAATCTCTTACCCATTTTTTGACCATTTGAACCTAGTATCATTCCTTGATGCACTAACTTTTTAAATGGTTCTTTTACAGAAACAAGTCCTTTATCATATAAATAATTATTCCACATTCTAGCATATAACAAATGTCCACATGCATGTTCTGGACCTCCAACATATAAATCAACAGGCATCCAGTGATTAATTAACTCTTTATTAGCAAACTCATTATCATTATGAGGATCAATATATCTTAGAAAATACCAAGAAGAACCAGCAGAACCAGGCATAGTAGAAGTTTCCCTAACACCTTTCTTACCATCAATTATAACATTTTTCCACTCAGTTGCACTATCAAGAGGAGCCTTACCATTCTTACCCTTATAATCTTTTAAAACAGGAAGTTCAAGTGGCAAATCAGTATCCTCTAAAACTTTCATAGAGCCATCTTCTAAATAAACAATAGGAACAGGTTCACCCCAATATCTTTGACGAGCAAAAATCCATTCACGAAGCCTATAATTAACTTTCTTACATCCACAGTCATTTTCCTCTAAAAACTCTATAATTTTCTTAATAGCATCTTCTTTATTTAAACCATTCAAAAACTCAGAATTAATATGCACACCATCACCAGTATAAGCTTCTTTAGAAATATCTCCACCCTCTAAAACAGGTATTATTTCAAGATCAAATTTCTTAGCAAACTCATAATCTCTCTCATCATGAGCAGGCACTGCCATAATAGCACCCGTACCATAACTAGCAAGTACATAATCACTTATAAATATAGGTATTTCTTTTCCATTTACAGGATTAATAGCATAAGCCCCTGTAAATACTCCAGTCTTTTCCTTATTAAGCTCAGTTCTTTCAAGATCACTTTTAGAAGCACAACTACTTTTATAGGATAAAACCTCTTCTGCTCTTTCATCCGTAGTAATTAAATCAACAAGCTCATGCTCTGGAGCTAAAACACAATATGTCGCTCCAAATAAAGTATCAGGTCTTGTTGTAAATACAACAAAATCTTTAGAGTAAGAAGAAACTTTAAATCTTACTTCTGCTCCTACACTTTTACCTATCCAGTTTCTCTCTATTTCCTTAGTAGACTCTGGCCATTCAACTTCATTTAAACCATCAAGCAATCTTTCAGCATACTTTGGCATATCAATTACCCATTGTCTCATATTACGCCTTACAACAGGAAAACCACCACGTTCACTCTTACCATCAATAACCTCATCATTAGCAAGAACTGTACCAAGCTCTTCACACCAATTAACAGGCATATCAACAAGTTTTGCAAGACCATCTTCATAAAGCCTTTTAAATATCCACTGAGTCCACTTATAATACTTAGGATCACTAGTAGATATAACCCTATCCCAGTCAAAATCAAAACCTAACATCTTTAATTGCTTAGTAAAAGTACCAATATTATAATTAGTAAACTCTGCAGGATGATTACCAGTATTTACAGCATATTGTTCAGCAGGAAGCCCAAAAGAATCAAACCCCATAGGATGAAGAACATTATAACCTTGCATCCTCTTCATACGAGATACAATATCAGTAGCAGTATACCCCTCAGGATGTCCTGCATGAAGACCTACCCCACTAGGATAAGGAAACATATCAAGAGCATAAAACTTAGGCTTACTAAAATCCCATACATCAGTCTTAAAAGTCTTATTCTCCTCCCAATACTTTTGCCATTTTTCCTCTATTAACTTATGATTCATTTTTAACATATCCTTTCTTTTTCAAAACATAACCCGCTAAATTATAACTCAAATAAAGAACAATAAAAATAACAGGTATAGCAATCAATAACTTAAGAAGCAAATTACTAACAACATTAGTAACAACAAGAACTACCCCAACATCAATAGCATTAACAATAGCAACTATTCTCATTAACTTCTTATAACTAATTTTCTTAACATCAATATTTTGAGTATGTATAAATAACTTCAAATCAGTAGGTATATTACTCTTAGTATACTTAGAAACCTTTCTACCCTCAATAAACTTATAAAACAAGAGGACAAGTACAAAAGCAATACAAAACTGAAATATTAAAAAATAAAAATTCATAAAACTCACCTCAAACTTCTTCTTTATTATAATAAAATTACTTAAAAAAAACAATAACATAACACAAAAAGACATAATTTATCTATCATAAAACACTAATAAAAAATATCTTGTTCTTTTAAACTTTCTAATTTATAATAACTTTGGAAGTGATTATATGTTTAAATATTCATACAACAATAAAAAATATCATACTTTAGATTACTATTACAAAACAAAATATAACTCTAAAGTATTCAAAGTAAACTTAAACCTAGGACTATCATGTCCAAATAAAGATGGCACTAAGGGAATCGGAGGATGCATATACTGTAAAAGTGGAGGATCAGCTTTCGGAGGAGATCAAACTAAACCATTAAAAGAACAATTTAAAATACAAAAAGAAATACTTCATAAAAAATGGAAAAATGCTAAATACATCGCATACTTCGGTAACAATACTAATACTTATGGAGACATAAACTACTTAAAAAAATCATTCGAAGAAGTCTTAACATATGAAAACGTAATAGGAATAAACATAGCAACAAGACCCGATGCCATAACAGAAGAATGCTTAGAATACTTAAAAGAACTAAACAAAAAAACAGACTTAACAGTAGAACTAGGACTACAAACAATACATGAAAAAACATCAGAACTAATAAACCGTGGCCACACTCTAGAAGAATTTGAAATAATGTATAAAAAACTAAAGAAAAACAAAATAAAAGTTGTAGTACACATCATAAATGGTCTTCCTTACGAAACTAAAGAAATGATGTTAGAAACCGTAAAATACCTAAATAAACTACACATAGATGGAATAAAAATACATATGCTCCATATTCTAAAAAACACAAAACTAGAAACCTTTTACAAAAACAATAAATTTCATATACTAACAAAAGATGAATACATAGACATAGTATGTAACCAAATAGAAAACCTAAACGAAGATATTATAATAAATAGACTAACCGGAGATCCTGATAAAAACGATTTAATAGAGCCCCTATGGACCACTAAAAAATTTACTATACTAAATGATATAGATAAAACCTTAAAAAAAAGAAACACATATCAAGGATTTAACTTAAGTATATTAAATAAAGCAAGAGAACTAATGGAAAGAAACTTAAAAGAAAACGACATAGTAGTAGACGCTACCCTAGGAAACGGTAAAGATAGTAATTTCCTACTAAACATAATAAAAAAAGGCCACTTATTCGGCTTTGATATTCAAAAAAATGCCGTTGATAAAACAAATAATCTATTAAAAGAAAAATATCAAAACTATACCCTATTTAATACAGGACATGAAAACATAAAATACAAACTAAAAGACTATAAAGGAAAAATATCTCTAATAGTATTTAACCTAGGATATATCCCAAAAGGAAATAAAGAAATAACTACCAAAGCAAATACTACTATAAAAGCTATAAAAAACAGTCTCCCATTACTAAATAATAAAGGTCATATAGTAATAACAATATACAAAGGACATAAAGAAGGACTAAAAGAAAGTATAGAAATAACAAAATACCTAAACACACTAAAAAACTATACATATAAAGAATATCATAACACAAACAACAAAACTGCCCCATATACTATAGACATAATAAAAAACAAATAAACTATATACCATTTATATTATTTATAATAAAACTAATAAAAACAAGTAATAAAACAAATAAGTAATTATTCTTAAAAACAAACAAAAAACACAAAGAATAATTACTCTTTTTTATATAATCTAAAATAAACAAAATACAAAGTTAGTATTTACAGCCACAACTAAAAGATAAGTGTTTTTCACTTATTTTTTAGT
>CAZBFY010000088.1:0-4672 GCA_964491445.1 uncultured Mycoplasma sp. | reverse complement strand
TCTATTTTTCTTAAATTAATTGTATACTAAAATAACTACTTTTTCAAGTAGCTATTTGTTTTATTTTTTGCAATTACCTGTTCCCTCTTTTTTAAATGTTGCACTTGAATCTTTAGTTAAGGCTGTTATTCTGGCTTTTCCACTACTGTTATTTGAATAGTTCTCAACTAATTTGTTTTCTCTTTTATTTGTCCATTTATAGTTAAGACCATCTATCATTAGTGTGTTTGTAAATATATATTTTTGTTCATTATTATAGTATGAACAACTTTTTATGGTTGTCCCTTTATATGTTTTAGGATTATTTCCTGTTTCTATGCAACTTTTATTATTTCTATTTGCATAGGATATGCTTCCTGTGTGTCCTGATATGTATGATGAGCCTCCTGCTCCAGATGAATGACACATTCCACTGGTTGTTTTCTTTAACGGATATACTAGGCCACCTCCAGCACCACCATAGTAGCCTCCGCCACCTCCACCGCCAGCTTCACTTGTAGAACCTGAACCTGCTATTCCAAATGTTCCGTCTTTTCCCTTATTCT
Organism: uncultured Mycoplasma sp.; assembly: GCA_964491445.1. GTDB lineage: Bacteria > Bacillota_I > Bacilli_A > RF39 > UBA660 > UMGS1449. Next base: position 4,127 of record CAZBFY010000088.1, on the reverse strand, counting down.
CGGCATTACATCCATTCGGATGACATAAATTAGTTTTGCCTCCTTGTATCTGAGTTCCTCCACTAACATATGAAAATGGTTTACCTATTTCTGCTTTTGTAGTAGTTCCATCTGTTTCTTGAATATCCCATATTTCTTTGTTGTAAGTTTCAATGATTTTTTGATAGCCTTGGTATCCTATTAGGCCTCCACCTGCTCCACCAATTCCTTCAACTATTATACTGCTTTTTATATTTTCATTATTAAAATATTGAGTCCCTCCGCCTCCTGATGCAACCATTATTCTTGATTTTAGTGATGATTCATCATTCCATTTTCCTTTTGTTAATCGTACATCTGTTGCTCCTCCTCCGGATGATGAATTATGATACCCACTTGTATATTTTATTTTCCCTGCTGCTGTACTACCTGCATTAAATGATGATGTATTAAAGTTCCCCTCATCTGTAGCATTTTTTCCTGTATAAATATATAGAACAGTACCTTTTTCTAAATTTATTTCTCCTGATGTATATGCTCCTTGTCCAACTTGATCTTTCATTTTCTTTGGATAATAATTACCTGCTGCTCCCCATAGTTCTATTTTATATGTTCCTTTACTTGGTACGTTAAACTCTTGTGCTTTCTCTTTATATTTGAAATTATATTGAATTTGTGTTTCTACATTTAAATCAATATTTATGTTATCATTTTTCATGTTTATTGAGTTATCATTTGCTGTAAATGTTATTTTATATTTTTGTATTTTGTAGTCTTGTTCTTTATTTTTTAGTAATATTTGTTTATTTCCTTTTTCTAAAGATTCTGTTTTTACTTTTTCATAAGATGTATCATTGTATTTCCACAGAGTATATTTTATGTTACTTGTTTTATACTCATCTGTCGTGCTTGTTAAAGAAAGATTTGCATTTATTAATACTGTTTGTTCTTGTACTTTTGTTTTGTCTATTTCAAACTCTATGTATTCTTCTGTTAGATAATATTTGATTTGTGTTTTGTTATTATCTTTTTTTGTTGTTTCTATTATTTGTGAATTACATGTTTTTGGTCTTTCTATTATTTCTTTTTTGCAATATTCTTTTTCTGTTTTTAGTGTTAATGAATAATTGTCTCCACATTTTATACATGCTATATAACTAGGGTTTGCTTTATTGTTTTCATTATATCTTACTACAACATAACTTTCTTCCATACAACTATTTTTATTTGAATCTTTCAGTGTTTTTGTTAAATAGTTTTTTGATGCTAATTCTTGTGCTGTTACTATATCATTTATAGCATTACTTTTACTTGTTGGTATTCTACTTGTGTTATCAGCATAAAAATTTTTTCCAGAAAGTAAGAATTCTTTTCTTGTATTTTCATCATATATATTATGTGACTCTTCTATATATTTAGTAATACTTGCTATAATTGTTAATATTAGTATTGATAGTATTACTATTGTTACTAGTATTTCGACTAGTGTAAAGCCTTTTTTATTTTTCATACTGAATTTCTCCTTTTTTAACTATTTTTTATTTGGGTTACTTTTATATTTCCTTTGAAAACACTATTTGATTCTTTAACTATATCACTATTGTCTTTATATTTTATTTTTAATATATAAATGTGTGTTGTATTTGCTTTTATTTTTACTTTTGGGAATATAGGGCTAGATACTACTGGTAGCTGGGAAGTACCTACTTCCATATAACTTTTTGCTTGTTTATTTATTTCATATAGTAGATTAGATTGATTTATAAAAGTATTAGAAATATTGTTCCAACTAATACTATAGTATATATCTTTATTAGAGATATTTTCTATAGTTATTTTTTTACTTATATTATAGTTATCTTTTATATTTGTTATTTCTATGTTTTTACCATTTTCGTAGTTAACTTTAATTTGGTCTTGTTTTGAGGTTTTATTATATAAAGTAAATGAACAAGTAATTAAAACTATTATAATTATTATTGATGCTAATATAATTTTTTTATTTTTTTTCATATATGACTCCTAATTTATACTTTCTTCTAAAGCTTTTTGATATTTTGAAATATCAGTAACTTCATATATATCATCTTTGGTTAAAGTTCCTGTATTTGTACTATCTTCATAATCAAACATAACATCTGTTTTTAGATAAAATGTTGGTCTAAAATAAAGTTCATTTGAAGTAATTGTACCACTTGTACAACCGGATTTAGATATATGTTTTGCCCAAGAGCCTTTTGGATATGAAGAGCCTGATGAAAGCTTTGGTCCTCCGATGTCTGGGGTTAATAGCCATGTACCTGCTGCATTATCTGGTCTATACATCCAGTTAGTGCTTGTACATTTACTTTGACGATAATCTACACCATTTGTATAGTATAGAACTGTTCCATCTTTATAACAAGTACTGCTAGAATATCCATAGTCACTTTCATAAGGAAGTGCTACTTTTCCTATCCACGTATTTGTTTTTGTTATTGTATGTCCTGTATCAGCATTTCCTACTGTTGTTCCTCTTTCTTGAGAGTATGCTGTTTGTGTACTAATATTATACTCGGTTGCACCTAGATACCATTTTACAGTGTCTATGTAATCCCTATAATAAGGTGTTACTTCATAAAAATCACAATCTGTTGTTTGATTATTTCTGCCATCGTAACAGGTAAAACCATTTGTAGCACCCCACCAATTACTATTATCTGCTTCTTCATCTTCAAAACCAGGGTTTAAAAGTTTCATCATATCAGCACCATTATAGCTTCCTGTTTGACCCCACTGATTAGAACCATAACCAGAATTTACTGTACTTGCTGATGTATCATATGAAAGTGGCAAAACACTATATGCAGACTCTCCATTGCCAAGGCTTCCATTTCTCCATATTTGTTCATAATTTCTCATTACTTTTAATCTATAAGCAAAATTACCATTTTCATCTTCTGAATAGATTACTCCGATTATTCTATACTGAGTATAAATAAAATGAAGTGGTTCCCCTTCTCCAGCATTACTTAAATACATCGCTAAATGTATATGATTTTTTGGTCCTTTTCCCATGTATCTATATTCTTTAAAACTTGAAGTTAATTTAGTAGCAGACTGATTTACTACAACTGGTTCAGTTGATGATGTTCCTGATTTTTCTATTAATTCTTGTACTGCAGATTTATGATATTCAACAGTACAATTAGTATTTTTTGTTACATTACTAATTGTTAGTGTATTATTATTTGTAAAGGTAGAACTTTGTCCATTACTACATGCATAAGCTGCTAAATCGTAATATGAGGATGATGGTGTTGTTGTAAAGGTTGCATTACTATTGTGATTTATTGTTTTTGTTGAAGAACCACTTATTGTACCATTTACAACAGTTAAGTTTACATTATATGTATTTATTTTCCACATTGCATATAAAGTTAGTTTATTGTTTTCTATTCCATATTGTCCATTTACATATTTCCATGTACCACTCCAGCCTGTCCATCCGTGTCCATCATCTGTTCCATTACTGTTTGTTGTCCAGCCATTAAATGTGTATCCTGTTTTTGTATAGGTATTGCTTTTTATTGTTGCACTTTCGTTATACTGAACAGTAGAGTTTTCCATAGTACCTGTTCCACCATTTGCATTATAAATAATTGTATATGTATTTGCTTTTGCACTTAATTCTTTTGTTATTGCTGTTGTTCCCATAGTTCCACTACAAGGATTTGTCTGTGTACATGATGTTGTTGTATAGCCTGCTGATGCTACTCCGTAGTAATAGTATTTTTTGTTATATGTTACATTTACTGATACATTAGTTGTTGATGATGTGTAATTTGTATCATCATTTACTTTATAATATATGGTACTTATTCCTGTTCCTTTATTTATGTTTAATTTATAGCTATTTATATTCCATTTTGCATAATAAGTCTTATTTCCTGTTGAGCCTTTTGCTATTTGTGTTACTTTTGTTCCTGTAAAGCTTGAGTTTTCATACCAACCATCAAATGTATATCCAGTCTTTGTTGGTGTTGAAAGTGTTATTGTTGCTGTCTCTACGTTATAACTTGTTGTAACTCCTGTACTTGAATTTGTTCCTCCGTTTAAGTTATAAGTTATTGTATATGTATTTATATTTGTATTTGCTGTATCTGTTA
>CAZBFY010000087.1:0-4681 GCA_964491445.1 uncultured Mycoplasma sp. | reverse complement strand
GCGTGTATTGGACTTTCACCAACTAGATATATACCATGCACGGCACACCAAAAAAAGACACTTAAAAAATGTCTATTTTAGTCGTGGTATGGCTGAGTAGTATCACTTATTTAAAAACTTATCACACACTTAAATTAAATATTATAAAAAATATATAATATAAATATTTACCACACACTAACTATAATTATTAGTATTCAATTCACACTTTTTTAAAACTATTCCATACCAATTACTCATTACTAAATAATTACCCCTTACTATTACCTTATCCCCCACTGATACTTTACTATATATATCATCACTAGGAAAAACACATAAAACATGACATCTCTCATTAACACCACTAGATAACTCAACAGAAGGCTTATTATGAATATCAGGACCTACTTTAATCACTACACCAGTAACATCAAATCTTTTATCTCTATATTTATCAAATGAATTATCAAAATCACTAATAAATTCATTATATAAATCTTCTGAATTAATCGGAGCATTCTGTTTTAAAGAAACACTATCTTTTTTCTCTATTTTATATGTCTTAATACTAGATGGATGTTTTGGAATAAATATTAACTCTTCACTATTCATAATACTATCACCTATCTCTTTTATATCATTTAAATCATCTTTATTATATAATGGTTCTTTATTAAACCATATTTGTCTTATATTCTTTATATTATTTATATTTTTATCAGGTCTTCCCTCTATTAAAACTAATGTAGAATTCTTATCAAAATCTTCTAAACCATAAGCATCACTTATTTTTCTTGTTACACCCTCTAACACTTGTTTAGAAGTAAGTCCAGCTCTCATAAGTAAATTCATTTCATTATATAAAGAATTACCATGTTCTACTTTAGGTACAAAATAAGAATTATTAGAATCAGTACCTACTAAAATTGAAACATTATAAGAATTTAAAAGTTTAACAGTATCTAAAGCATCTTGATAATCATTTTTTTTAAAACCATATAAAGGAGAATTTGCAAATTCTTTCATCATAACAAGAGTTGGTATAACAGAAATATTCTTTTCAAAAATTTCTTTAGCAAGACTTTCAGGAAATTTCTCCCCAATAGGAACATGAATTAAAATATCTACCCCAGTTTCAACTGCTAACTTTGTAGCCTCTACTGTTGTAACATGAGCAGCTACTTTTAAATTATTTTTATGAGATGTATCTACAATATCTTGCAACACTTTTTTATCGATTAATCTACCACCCATAATTTTAGGCATATCAACCATCACTTTAATATAGTCTGCCCCATCACTAATCAAACTATTAACTTTAGATTTACCATCAGATAAGCTTGGCATTATTGTAGAAATAGAACTCCAAATGTTAATATCCGCTGAATTAGATAAACTTTTAGATGATGAAGCATCATAACTTGTCGTAACTCCATTATTTATCATTAAAGTCACTTCTTCTGAAGTTGTTATATGAGTATGTGCATCAGCTATTCCTGGCATTAAAAAATATTTTATATCATCATAATTATCCTTTTTTTTAATAACTATATCATTTACTATCTTACCATCTTTAATTACTAAACTAGTTGAGCCAATAATTTCCTTACCATCAAAAACAATACTTTCAAAAACACCACTAGAACCTATTATTTTCGTTTTATCTATAACAGGAACACTACTCTTATCAAAAAATATATTTTTTACAATAAAACAAGTAATAACTAAAAAAATTAACACCATTATAATTATTATCACTTTTTTCATCACTACCTCCACATTTATAATTTTTAACAAATGAATAATTATTTAATTACAACTTAGTTTTAGTAATTATTAAACTCTTCTTCCATAAATCTTTTCTATTTTCAATATTATATGATAATTCAGATGAATTTATAAAATCAGTACTTCTATCATAATATTTACCTGTATCTTTATACTTATCATTAACCATAAGTTCTGCTAAAGCACTAGATGACTTATCTAGATTACCTAATCTTTCTGGCATAGTAATTTTTACCATAGCAGTTCTTAAAAAACTATTATGTCCTCCACTAAAATTTGTATCCATCATACCAGGATTAAAAGCATTAACTATAATACCAGATTCTTCTTTTCTTAACATTTCATCTAACTCATAAGTAAAATATATATTACATAATTTAGAATAAGAATACTTTTTTCTATCATTTTCTAATGGATGAAATAAAAGTTCTGGATCTACCCATTCTATTCCTCCCGGTGGATTATGCATATCACTAGTCACATTAAATATTTTTGCATTCTCTTCGAAACAAGACAAAAGTAAATGTGTTAACAAAAAATGTCCAAGATAATTAGTAGCACAAACTATTTCTATACCATCTTTTGATAATCCATCATGTCCCATCGAAGATATACCTGCATTATTAATTAAACCATACACTTTTTTATTTAACTTTTTAAATTTTTTAACAAAATCTCTAACAGATTCTAATGATGATGTATCAATTTTCATTACAATAACATTATCATTACCAGTATCACATACTATTTCTTTTCTTATTTTATTTGCCTTATCAATATTTCTACAAGCTAGTATTACTTCATAATCTTTATTTTGTGCAATTTTCTTAGCAGTTTCAAAACCAAGTCCTGAACTTGCACCAGTTATTATTACAGTTCTCATAACTAAAACCTCAACTTTCTTTCTTTTATTATATTACCTTTCTATACAATAATTTACTTAATATATAAATCTCAATAACTCATCATAATAATCTTTACCAAATTTAAGACTATTTTTCATTTTTTCTACATCTATTACAAATCCTTTAATCACATAATCTTTCAAAATCTTTGTTGCCCATATTCTAAACTTAGTTGCTTTTTTGAATCAACTCTATATCCTACTGCTATTATTGCATCTAAATTATAGAATTCAAGTTTCCTTTTTGCATTACGATTACCTTCTTTTCGAACTATTTCCATTTTGGAAATAGTTGAAACCTTCTTTAATTTTTCTTCATCATAAATATTATTTAAATGTTTATTTATTGCAGATACATTGCCATCAAACAATTATGACATACTCTTTTGAGTTAATCATATTGTTTCATCTTTTAATATTACATCTACATTTATTTTTCCTTCATCAGTTTCATATAATAAAATATTACTTTCATTCATGTTTTTTCACATCCTTTCTTTAATTTTTTATCAGTATATATTTTCGTACATTAATGATATGTTATGTTAGAACATATACTCCTCTAATAACATAAATATTTTAATGATTTTTTCGTAAAATATATAAATTTTTCATTTCTTATATTTTCATAAATTCTTATTTTTCAAGGGGTTTTCGATGTAGTAATGACACACATTCAACATGCTTAGTACCAGGAAACATATTAAAACCTTTAACACTAACAATCTCATAAGAAGAAAGAAGACTAATATCCCTTTTTAAAGTACTAGGATTACATGAAACATATATAAGTTTAGAAACCCTCATCTCATTTATATTATCAATAACTTTCATACTAAGACCACTCCTCGGAGGATCAACTATTACAGTATCAAAACTATCACAAATACAAGAAGCATCTCCTAATAAAACCTCATAATTACTAACTAAATTCTCTTTAATATTAACCCTAGCACACCTAACAGATTCATCACTTACCTCAACCCCTACTATACTTTTACATATATCATGCATATAAATACCAATACTAGCCATACCACAATATAAATCAAGTAACCTATCACTTTCACAAACTAAATACTTAATCTCTTCATACAAAGCCCTAGAACACTCATTATTAACCTGAAAAAAAGACTTATGATTAATATAATACTTAATATCCCCATAAGAAGAAACAATAAAAGAATCTCCATACAAAAGATCATCATTCTCATAAATAGATATAAGACCGTCATAACTCTTAAGATATTCTAAAATATCACTAGAAACCTTTCCACAAACATACAAAAGAAGACCATTATCCCCTTTTCTAATAACAACCTCATTCATTAAAGATAAATCAAAATCACTAAGAAACAAAACAAACTTATTAATATCATCATCTAAAAGCATACACCTAGAAACACAAACAAAATCATTACTTAACTCATCATAAAAACCAAGTTTACCATCACTAACATGAAACTTAACCTTATTTCTATAATTAAACCTATCAAAATACTTAATACCAATAAATTTATCCTTAAAAAGCCTCTTCAAGTACTTTTCCTTTAACATAATCTCTCTATCATAAGAAACATGCATAAGATTACAACCACCACATTTACTATAATATGGACATAAAACCTTTTCATGAATATCACTCTTACTAATAAAAGATATAACTTCTCCCAAAGCAAACTTCTTCAAGACTTTATAAACCCTAATATTAACTACATCACCACAAACACATCCCTTAATAAAAACAGGAATACCCTCTAGTATAGCAATACCACATCCATTATGATTATCATCAATAATTTTAACTTCATAACAAGAATTTTTTTTCATAAACATACCTCACAAAACATATTTTAACACATAACAAAACGACAAACAATAATACAATTTGTTAGTATTTACAGCCTTATATGATATTTTACTTTAATTGTACTCCAAAAGGAAGCAAAAAAATATTTGAGTTTCGGCTTTTTACAAAAAAAACTAGTAACATTAACATAAATTATA
>CAZBFY010000086.1:0-4696 GCA_964491445.1 uncultured Mycoplasma sp. | reverse complement strand
CATGTCAACCATTTTTAATTTTTTTTGTATAATATAAATATAAATTAAAAAATTATTTTATATATAAATTATAAATTAAAAAATTATTTTATACTATTTTCTCTTTTTTTTTGCACTTTATTTTGACCTTTTTAGTATTTTTTGTTAAAATAAAGTGCAAATTTTTAGAGGAGAGAAAGGCAAAATGAAAGAGATGATTGCAGTCATCTCTTCCTATAATACTTTATTGCCTTTCGGCGATATTTATGATAATACTTTATTCAAAAAAAATCAATACTAGTTTTAAATTTACAAATTATTCTACACAAAAAATATCTCAAGATAAACTCATAACTAAACAACAAAAAATAATAGATAAAAATACTTCACTATAATTTATCTACTATTTTAATCTCTTAAACCAAACTACCTAAACCCTCTATCCTAATCTTACTCTCTCCACCTAAAATCTTATCAACAATTAAACCCTCAAGTCTATCACTAATTATATTATCAAGCTTCCTAACACCATACTTCTCATACTCACAAAGAGAAACAATATCAGAAACAAGCCCCTTAGAAAAAGAACACATAACATTCTTACTCTTATAAAACTTCCTAAGAGCACTTAACTTCTTATTAACAAGCCTCTTACAAACCTCCAAACTAACCCTATCAAACTTAACTATAGATCCTATCCTATTAACAAACTCAGTACCAAAAAACTTATTAATATCCTCATAACAAACACTACTATCAAAACCAATACTACTCTTCCCGCATCCCAAATTAGAAGTCATAATAATAGTAGTATTAGAAAAATTAATCTCCTCACCCTTACTATTCTTACAAACACCCTCATCAAGAATCTGTAAAAACAAATTAATAACATCCCGGCTACCTTTCTCAATTTCATCCAAAATAATCAAAGAATAAGGATTATCCTTAACCATTTCAAAAACATTCTTATTGTCATTATAACCAACATATCCAGGCGGAGATCCTATCATCTTACTAATAGAATGTCCCTCTCTAAACTCACTCATATCAACCCTAATAACATTATCACCATAAAAATACTTACCATATCTTTTAGCAAGAAAAGTTTTACCAACCCCACTAGGACCCATAAACAAAAATGAAATAGGTTTACAACCATTACTAGAAAACTGTCTCTTCTTAAAAACATCACAAACACACTTAATAGCACTATCCTGTCCTAAAATATCCCTAGAAGTCTCCAAAACAAACTTATCATAAAACTTAGAATCACCCTTAAGCAAAGGAATTCTACTCATCTCCTCAGTAATCAAAGTAACATCATTAACCCTTATCTTCTTATAATTACAACGCATATTCTTAAGTTCAAGCCTATTCTTCTTATCCTCAAGAATCATCTCAGTCTTCTTATATAAAAACGCCTCATCAAACCTATTAGCAATAATAGATTCATTCTTAAGAGACTTAACCTCAGAAATTTTACTAGTAATCTCATTAAAATTATCTTTATTATACGAAGAAACACTCATCCTAGAACAAACCTCATCTAAAACATCAATAGCCTTATCAGGCATTTTTCTATCATATATATATTTACTAGATAAAGAAACAATTTTCTCAATAACCTCATCACTAATAATAACCCTATGATACTCCTCATAAATAGGTCTAAGTTTCTTTAAAATACTAATAGTATCAGAAACACTAGGTTCACAAACCATAACAGTTTGAAAACGACGAGAAAGAGCTTTATCATTTTCAATAAACTCTTTATACTCAGAAGTAGTAGTAGCCCCAATAAGCCTAATCTTACCACGAGCAAGAGCAGGTTTTAATATATTACTAGCATCAATAGCACCCTCAGCACCCCCTGCACCCACTAAAGTATGAATTTCATCAATAAACAAAATAATCTCATCATTACCCTCAAGTTCCTTAATCATTTTCTCAAGACGTTCTTCAAACTCACCACGATACTTAGTACCCGCAACTAAACTAGACATAGAAACAGATACAATTTTCTTACCAATAAGTCCTCTAGGTACAGTAGACAAACTAAGACGCCTAGCAAGCTCTTCAACTATTGCAGTCTTACCAACACCAGCATCCCCTATAAGCAAAGGATTATTCTTAGTCCTCCTAGACAAAATCTCAATAACCCTAGAAATCTCCTTATCACGCCCAACAACAGGATCAACCTCCCCATTTACACACTTTAAATTCAAATCAACACCAAAATCAAAAACAGAAAGTCTAACACCTTTTTCCCTTTTATCAACATTAAAACTTTCATAAAGTCCATCAACATCAACATCCATACCAAGAAGTATTCTAATAGCAACACCCTCACCCTCATCAAAAAGAGCAACAAATAAATCAAAACAGTCTACTTCACTCTTACCCCTATCACTAGAATCTAAATTCGCAGCCTCTAAAATATTCCTAAGAAGAGGAGTATACAAATAAAACTCATTACTACTCTTACCCATACCTACAACCTTAATAAGCTCTTTACGAAAAATATCATACGTAACCCCAACTTCCCTAAATTTATTAATAATATCTATATCTCCATATTTAAGAAGAGATAATAACAAATGTTCACTACCAACATAAGGATGTTTCAAACTAACCATTTCCTTTTGCATATTTACAAGTACTTTTCTTGCTTCTTCATCATATTTTGAAAACATAATAATCCTCCCATTACTATTATATTCATATAATGAGTAAAAAAATAAAATTTTAAACACAAAAAAATATACAAAATAACACAAAAAAGAGGCCTAAGCCTCAATATATTATATAAGTAACATTACTGAAAAAACAATAAATGATACAATTAATAACACAAGTGCAAGTTTCCAAATAAACTTAAACCATTCAGTATACTTAACATCACTAATAGAAAGTGAAATCAAAAGAAGTACACTAGTAGGAGCAACAAGCATTACTAAACTATATAAATTAGTAAACATTACACTAATAATTGCAAGAACAGAACTATCAGTATAAACTGAAGTAATACTATAAAGTACTGAATATGCTAAATAGTAATAATCAACATAGAATACACTATTTATAATAGCATATAATCCAGAAAGAGCAACATTAAACTCTTTACCAAGCATAAGCGAAGTAACTGGAGTAAGTACAGGATTATAGTAAATAAATACAAATAAACTACAAGCAAGAATAGTTAACATAGCAGGTACAACAAAAGACTTAATACCTTCTACAAAACCATCAAAGCATTCATCAAATTTTGTCCTATATATGATAGCAATAACTACCATAGCAACTATAAGTAATATAGAATAAACTTGGAATCTAACAGGAGTATTCCATAAACCAAATGAATCAACTCCACCAAAAAGTTTATTCAAAATATCAAATCCACCAATCTTGAAACCAGTCCAAGACTCATGAGCAGTACTAAACCAATTAGAACCAAAAATTCCTTCCCAACCAGTTGTACCCATAAAGAATATTACCATAACTACTAATAACACAATAAGTGCTGGAATAGCAGTACGTTCACTCTTTTCTTTCTTAGTCTTCTTAGTATCAGACTTAACAACCTTTTTAGATTTACTATCTTTCTTAGCTTTAGATACTTTTACTTTTTCATTTTTCTTAAGAGATGCTTTCTTATCTTCAAACTTAAACTCTTTCTTCTTACAATACATATGTACAAAGAATAATAAAGAAACAAGTCCTACTACAAAGAAAATTAACTTAGGTATAATCATATTAAACATCTTAATATTTAAAACAGTATTATTAAGACCATATAAAGTATTAGCAAAAGTAGCACCATACATACCTATAGCAGTAGCACCTAAAGTAGCACTAAGAGCAACCATCTTGTCATATCCCATCTTAACAACAAAAGCAAGTAAAATTGGGAATACAACCAAAAGCCCTAAATCAAGACCAGAAACAGATGAAATAACAGTCATTCCAATAATAATACCAATTAAAACACCTTTCTCTCTTCCTTTAGCTTTTGAAGACAATAACTCAAGTATCTTATCATATGCCCCAGTAGCCTTAAGAACACCATAAAATGCTCCAACTAAAAGAACATATAACACAACAGTTCCAAAACCAGAAAAAGTTTCAAGTAGCACTGATAAAATAGAAACAAATCCAATTTGGTATGAAACATCTCCCTCAGCCCCAGCTATACTATAAATAATAGGTACAACCCAAGACATCAAGATATAAGCTAGAATTACTATTCCTACAGCTTTAAATAAATCATTCTTTTTCATTTTTTTTACCTCCTGATATAATTATTACACTTTTAAAAGAAAAAATAAAGAAAAAAGTGTAAAAAACCCGATTTTTAAGCAAATTTTCACATAAAAAAGACTAAAAATTAAAATTTTAGTCCACAAACACTAATAAAGTTTAGAACCCGCAGGAACACTACTATCTAACATAACAAGATTAAGCATTTCCTTACCATCATCTTCACATATAGCAGAAAGAAGCATTCCACAAGAATCAATACCCATCATCTTTCTAGGAGAAAGATTAGTAATAGCTACTAAAGTTTTACCAACAAGTTCCTCAAGTTCATAATAAGCAGAAATACCACTTAAAATAATACGTTCAGAATCAGAACCATCATCAAGAACAAATTTTAAAAGTTTCTTAGAACCCTCAACACTAGAACACTCTTTAACTTTCACAACACGAAAATCACACT
>CAZBFY010000085.1:0-4763 GCA_964491445.1 uncultured Mycoplasma sp. | reverse complement strand
TATAAATAGTATACCACAATTTATTAAATTGCCCCTAAAAATTTTTTACACCCATAGATTTTTCTTTGTGTTGACATTTTTAGAAATTAACTTTAAAATAAAGATGTGTTAAAGTATTAACATAAAAAAGAAATGGAGGTAATTATGGATAATACAATTTTCTCCATTTTGCTGGTCATAATTGGATTATTACTGGGAATTGGTTTTACTTTTTTAATAAATCATTTTAGAGTTAATAATGCTGAAGCTAAGATAAAAATTTTATCTGAAAAGGCTCAAAAGGAATCTGAGAAGTTAAAGAGGGATATGCTTTTTGAGGCTAAAGAAGAAGCACATAAGCTAAGAATGGATTTAGATAAAGAAATAAAAGAAAAAAAGTCTGAGATAAAGGATACTGAAATGCGTCTTATTCAAAGAGAAAAGAATATGGATAAGAGGGATGAGAATTATCAAAAAAGGGAGCAGCTTTTAGATGATCGTGAAGAAAAGTTGCAAGATAGACTAAAGAAAATTCAAAGTGATCAAGTTGAAATGGAAAAGCTAAAACAAGAACAGATTGATATGCTTTCTAAGATAAGTGGACTTGAGAAGAAAAAAGCACGTGAGCTTATTATGAAAAAAGTGGAAGAAGAGATGAATATTGAAATAGCTAGTTACATAAAGGAACGTGAGGATAGTGCTAAACTTACTGCTGATAAGAGTGCTAAAGATTTATTGGTTACTTCAATGCAAAGGTATTCTTCTGAAGTTAGTAATGAACAGACAGTTTCTACTATTGAACTTCCTAATAATGAGATGAAAGGTAGGATAATTGGTAGAGAGGGAAGAAATATTAGGACTATTGAGGCTATAACTGGAGTTGATTTGATAATAGATGATACTCCTGAGGCTATTGTTGTTTCGTCTTTTGATCCGTTAAGAAGAGAGATAGCTAAGATAACTATTGAAACGTTAATTAAGGATGGAAGAATTCATCCTACTAGAATTGAAGAGGTTTATGATAAGACTGTGAGAGATATGAAAGAGAAGATAATAGAGTATGGTAATAATGCTTTATTTGAACTTGGTCTTACTAAAGCTTCTAATGAGCTTATAGAAATTATTGGTAAGCTTCATTTTAGGACTAGTTATGGACAAAATGCTCTAAGTCATTCAATAGAAGTTGCTCATTTAGCAGGTATTATGGCGTCTGAGCTTGGTGAGAATGTAACTCTTGCTAAAAGAGCTGGTCTTCTTCATGATATTGGTAAAGCTATTGATCATGAAGTTGAGGGTAGTCATGTTGAAATAGGAGTTAATATTGCTAAGAAATATAAGGAAAATGATGTTGTAATTAATGCTATTGCGTCGCATCATGGTGATCATGAAGCAACTAGTGTAATTTCTAATTTAGTGCAAATTGCAGATGCTCTTTCGGCTTCTAGACCTGGTGCTAGAAATGATTCTTTAGAAAATTATATTAAAAGGCTTGAACAATTAGAGGGCATTTCTAAGGGAATAAGTGGTGTTGATAAGAGTTATGCACTTCAAGCTGGTAGGGAACTTAGAGTTTTAGTAAAACCAGAGGAAGTTGATGATGCTACTAGTCATAAAATAGCTAGAGAAATTAAAGAAAAAATAGAAGAAACTATGCAATATCCTGGTACTGTAAAAGTCACTGTAATACGTGAAACTAGGGTAACTGAAGAAGCTAAATAGTTTCTTCTTTTATATTGATATGAAGTTATTTTTATGTTTATATAAAAAATTTTCAAAAATTATCAAAAAATATAAACAAATGTTAAATGTTGTGTTATACTCTATAATAGAGGAGGATATATGATATGAAAAACTTAAAGAAGTTTTTAGGGTTATTTTTGGTTGTTCTTGCATTAGTATTTTGTGTTCCTAGCAGTGTTAGTGCAGAAGAGGTAATGAGTGAGGAGTTCAAGTCATATTTAAATGAAGATTTAGAACTTGAAGTTAAGGGTAGTGTTCCAAAAGATTTAATTAATTTTCTCGTTAGAATGGTTTTTGTGATGTATGATAATGATTTTGATTATAATTCTTTTACTTTTGGAGATTATTCTGATGACTATAGTGAAATTGAATTAATAATTAATTATGAAAAAGCAAATGAAGAAAAACATCGTGTAAAACTTAAATATATTTATGATGAATTGACAGAAACAAAAATTAATGAGTTATTAAGTGATGATGAAAAAGCAAAAGATACATTTATATTAAGTGATTTAGATATGATACATCATTATTATAACCGTCATAAGTATGAAATTATAAGGGATTCTTATAATGAATATTTTAAGTTATATTCTGTTTCTTCTGAAGTAAAGTCAGTTTTAGATAATAAGAATGTTGAGTTTCAAATGCTTACTCTTATTGATGAAGATGAAAGTGGTTTAAAAGGGCAAAAACTTACGGGAATAGGATGGTATTTTTATAATGATGGTATATATTATGCATATGATAAAGCAATGTATTTAAATGCTAATCATGTTTTATATGTACCAAGTGATACAGAAAATAATGTTGATGCTATAAAGAATGCTGGTCAAAAAAGAATTAATGATTATTTAAAAACAGATGATGTAAAACTTACTTATGTTTCTACTGCTCGTGATTATCTATTAAATAATAGTAGTATTACAACATATGAAAATTTTGAAGAAGTTTTTGAAGAACAATTTGAAATAAAGGGAATAAGTGAAAATGATCATGTTTACAATGTTAAGATGGATATTGATAGTGATATAAGTAATTCATTTGATATAATTATTAAAAGAGATTCTTCTAAGATGGTTTTGCCAAATCTTAAAACGATAGATTTATTAACAGGTGTTGGTGTAAGTACAAATTCTAATGTTCAACTTGATGCTTTAATTGAGATTAGACAATTAACAACAGGAGCTGAATATGAAAAAATTGCTAGGTTATTAAATTTAACTGATAGCATAACATTTGATATTAAACTTTATTCAAAATCTTTGAAAAACTATATATCTAAGTTAGAAGATGGATTATTTGAAGTTAAGATTCCTATACCAGATAAATTAAAAGGAAAAGATTTAACTGCTTATTATGTTACTGAAAATGGTAAGATAGAGAAATATAATGTTACTGTTAAAGATGGTTATGCAATATTTAAAACAACACATTTTAGTATTTATACTTTAGGATATAGGGATAAAAATAGTTCTAGTGAGAAAGAAAATAATTCTAATAGTAGTACAAATAAACCTAGTAATAAAGTGACCCCAGCTGGTAACAAGATAGAAAAAGTTAATAATAAGAAAAATAATGTAACTAATGGGGTAGAAAACCCTCAGACTAGTGATGATTTATTATTATATGTATCTGTTGGTATTATTTCTTTAATAAGTTCTAGTGTTATTGGAGTTTATGTTTTTAGAAAAAATAGATTAATTAAGACAGTTTAATTACTTTAAATAAAAAGAGACTGTTAGGAATTAGAGTTAATTCCCGATAGTCTTTTTTGTGTTTTAGAAATTATTATTTTACTTTTTTTTCTAATAAATCTATTAAAATATATAGAATATAAGATATTATACCAAGTATAAATATTGATGTTATGACTAGGTTTAAATTGAATACTTGTGAACCATAAGTTATTAGATAACCAAGTCCTTTTTTAGAAACTAGTAGTTCTCCCATGATTACTCCGATTAAAGATAAACTAATATTTATTTTTAAAGTATTTACTAGACTTTTTGTATTACCTCTTAGTATTAGTTTTGTGAATATTTGTGATTTGCTTGCTCCGAATGATTTCATAAGTATTATTTTAGATTTATCTGTGCTTGAAAATGCATTGTACATACCTATTATTGTTGTAAATACTGATATTAATAGAGCCATAAAGATAATTGATTTTGTGTTTGCTCCGATCCAAATTATTATTAATGGTCCTAGTGATATTTTTGGTAGTGAGTTTAGTACTGTTAGATAGGGGTCTAGTATTTTTGAAGTTGTTTTGCTACACCATAGTATGCTTGCTACTAGGAGTCCTATTAGACTTGCTAGTGAAAAACTTAGTATTGTTTCGTATAGTGTTATTCCTATGTGTAATAATAAGTTGTCTGTTTTAAATAGTTCTATAGTGGTTTTTATTACCATTGTGGGATATGATGTTAAGAATGGATTTATTATTTCTAGTCTTGCTGTTATTTCCCATATTATTAGAAATATAGATATAATTAATATTTTAAAAAGTGTTATTATTCTTTTATTTCTTTTTTCTTTTTTTAAGAATAGTTTATGTTCGTTGCTATACATGGTGATCAAGCTCTTTCCATATTTTATCATAGTATTTTATAAATAGTTTATCTTTTCTATTTTCTGTTGGTGTACTTTTGTTTTCTAGGTTTATGTTTACTATTTCTTTTATAGTTCCAGGTCTATTAGTTATGATTATTACTTTATCTGACATGCATATTGCTTCGGTTATATCATGAGTTACCATTATTGCAGTTTTTCCTTCTTGTGTGATGATGTTTTTTAAATCGTCTGATAAAGATAATCTTGTTTGATAATCTAAAGCTGAGAATGGTTCATCTAAGAGAAGAATATCTGGGTTTATTGCTAGTGTCCTTATTAGTGCTACTCTTTGAGTGCAGTATAGACACTAATGCCTCATCAAAGCTTTATTTTACAAGTTTTTTAAAATTTGTTTTTTTAAGTTTAACTTTTGTTTTTCAATTTTTAGAGTTTTTTTTAATTTGTTTTTAAGAAATTCATTACTAAAT
>CAZBFY010000084.1:0-4779 GCA_964491445.1 uncultured Mycoplasma sp. | reverse complement strand
TATAATTAGCAAGAAAACAGAAAATACCTTAAAAAAATTGTAATTTCTTAAAAAATTTTGTATGCAAAATAAAAAAGACTTGAAATGTATTATTTTGTTTCAAATCTTTATATTCTACTTTTCTTTGGTTTTATAGTAATAATTAGTAGCACTATTTAAATCAGCAATTACCTTAGAACCACTACTACTTTCCGTTAAATCTTTTCCACATATTATTTTTACTTCGTAGGTGAAGTTCCCATTATCATCTTTTTTTATTAGCAAACTTTTATTATTATTTTGCAATAAACACTCTCCCATATCAATATCTGGGTTCATACTGTATAAATAAGCTATGTCTATATTTTTTTCTTTCAAATCTTCTGTCCATATATCCTCTTTGTTATCAATATTATAAAGTTCTAAGTTTTCTTTTAAAAGATTCTCTATAGCTTCTCCACTATCGCTTTTACTTTCACTTAATGATTTCATTATAGCTGGTACTGTTATTGCAGATATTATTCCTAAAATAACTACTACTAATATTAATTCTACTAGTGTAAATCCTTTATTCTTCATTTTCTCCTCCTAAAAAGTTTAATAATTCTTCTTCATTCCATATTTCTATACCTAGTTTTATTGCTTTTTCTAGTTTACTTCCTGGAGATTCTCCTGCTACTAAGACATTTGTACTTTTTGATACTGATGTTGTTACATTTCCTCCTCGCAGAGATATTTCTTCTTTTAGTTTATCTCTTGACATTGCTGATATTGTTCCTGTTAATACAAATTTTTTGTTTGTGAAGTTTTTATCTTCTTTCATTTCTTTTCCTAAGTATTTTGTATTAATACCTAGTTCTTTTAGTTTATTTATTAATAATATATTTTCTTCTTTTTGAAAGTAGTCTACTATACTTTTTGCCATTATTTCTCCGATGTCTGTTATATCTATTAAGTCTTCATATTTAGCATTTATTATGTTTTCTATATTTTTGAATTTTTTTGCTAGTATAAGAGCACTTTTTTCTCCAAAGTGTCTTATTCCAAGACCGAATAATAGTCTTTCTAAAGAGTTTTCTTTACTTTTTTCTATGGCTTCTAGTAAGTTATCTACTTTTTTTTCTCCGAATCCTTCGAGGCTCATAAGTTCTTTTTTATATTTATACAATTCATAAATACTTGGAATATTTTTTAAATAACCAAAGTTGTAGTAGTCTTCTACTATTCTTTCTCCTAGTCCGTCTATGTTCATTGCTTTTCTACTTACAAAATGTGTTAGTTTTTCTATATTTCTGGCATCGCATAATGGATTTGGACAATAATGATTTGCTTCTTCTTCTTTTCTTATTAAATTGCTTCCACATACTGGGCATTTATCTATCATTTTGAATTTTGGCAGTTCTTCACATCTTCGATCTAAATCTACTTTTACAACTTCTGGAATAACATCTCCGGCTTTTTGGATAACTACTATATCTCCTTTTCTTATGTCTTTACTCATTACAAAATCTTCATTATGCAGTGTTGCTTTTCTAATAGTTGAGCCTGCTACTCTAACGGGTTCTAACATAGCATTTGGGGTTATTTTTCCAGTTCTTCCTACGGTAAATACTATATCTGTTAATTTTGTTGTTACTTTTTCTGCTGGAAATTTATATGCAGTAGCCCATTTTGGACTTCTAGCTGTATATCCTAAATTTTCTTGTGTTTTTATATCATCTACTTTTATAACTATTCCATCTATATCATAAGGAAGTGTATCTCTTATTTCTGTTACTTCATTTATAAAATTTAAAACTTCTTTAATAGAATTACATATTTTTCTTTTTGGATTTACTCTAAAACCTAATTCTTCCATAAACTCTAAAGCATCTTGATGTCTTAATATGTTATATTCTAATGGATTTGGCAAATGATAAATAAAATTATTAAGTTTTCTTGAAGCTGCTACTTTAGAATCTAATTGTCTTACACTACCACTTGCTAAATTTCTACAGTTTTGAAATTGTTCTTGTCCTAGTTTTTTTCTTTCTTCGTTTACTCTTTCAAATTCTTTTTTATCAATATATATTTCTCCTCTTACATCTATATCTATGTTTTTACTTAATTTTAAAGGAATAGATTTTATTGTTTTTACATTACTTGTGATATCTTCTCCTACTTTTCCATCTCCACGAGTTACTCCTCTTACTAAGATACCATTTTCATATACTAAACTAATTGCTAAACCATCTATTTTTAATTCACAAATATATACTGGATTATATCCCTCTTTTTTTATTCTTTCATCAAACTTTATAATATCACTTTCATTAAAAACATTTCCTAGTGATAGCATTGGTAGTTTATGAGTAACTTTTTCAAAATTTGATAAAACAATAGAGCCTACTCTTGTTGTAGGACTTGTAAGTGATTTATACTGTGGATAATCTTCTTCTAGTGATATAAGTTCTTGCATAAGTCTATCGTATTCACTATCACTAACAGAGGGTTTATCAAGTACATAGTATTCGTAATTATACTTATCTAAAAGGCTTTCTATTTCGATCATTCTATTTTTAATATCCATTTTTTATCCTCCATACTCTATAAATATTATAAAAGAAATAGTAAAATAAAACAAGGAATATTCCCAAAAATAGTTATTAATCATATATTATATTAGGTGATCTTATGAAACATAGTTTTTTTTGTAATTGTACTACGTGTAAAAATAAAAGAAGAAATAGTAAAATATATTTAGGGTTTTTAGGTTTTTGGATACTTGTTATATTTTATCAATCTTTTATTACTATGTTTTTTTGTATTACTGCTAATGCAGTACTTCTTTTTATAGAAATAGTTTTATTCTTTATATTTTTACTTAGAATACTTTGGTAAAAAATAAAACCCTTATGTGGGTTTATTTTCATAATATGGTCTTATTAGTTTATCACTATATATTAGTTTTTCTAATGTATTTTTTACTTGTCTTGTATTATTTAGTTCATCTTGTGTGAATTTTATTTCATCTGGAATAGATATTTGTATAAAGAATAGTTTTAGTTCTTCTTCTTTTAAAGGATATCTTTTTTGATAATTGTCTAGTAATATATCAAAGTTATTGTTTTTTGAGTATTTATTATATAGAATTAATAAGTCTTCGATAGGCATTCCAAGTTTTGATTTATTAAAGCTTATTAGATATGGGTTTTTATTTCTTATTATATGTGATGTATCTGGATTATTATGGATAAATGCTATTCTTTGTTTTGGAGTTGTTTTTATTAGTTCATACCAGTTATCTAGTTCTTCTTTGCAGAATGATAAAGCACTGTATATTTTTGATATATTTAATACTAATAAGTAATGAGATGGAGACATATAGATTTTACTATCTATTAAGTTATTTAATTCTATATAATAGTTATTTAATTGTTCTATTTTATTGTTTAGATTTTCATATATAATTTTATAATCATCTATGTCTACTTTTTTATATCTTGTTGTTTTTGTATGTAAAAGGCTTAGTAAGTTTATTAGTTCTTCTAGTTTTTCTTCTTCTGAAATGGTTATGTCTTCTACAAAATCATATATATCATAGTCTTCTACAAAGGTGTAGTTTGGAAAGTATGTAAAGCCTCTTGATAATAAATAATTGAATTTGTTTTTTAGGTCTTTATTTCTTTTTTTTATTATGTATTTATTATTTGTTGTTTCTACTAAATAAGAATTATTTATTTTTTTTATTGTTTTTGGAGTTATGCCATTTTCTTTTAGTAGTTTATAGTTTATCATTAGAACTTGGTATTACTATTTTAGTACCAGGTATGATTTCTTCTAGGTTATTGTAATCGTTTAGTTCTTCTTTTGTTATATTATATTTTTCTAGGATAGATTCTATTGTATCTTCTTCTTTGTATATGTAGACTTTGTATGTTAGATATGTATCTGTTTGTGTTTTAATATTTTCTTTTACTTCGTAGAAATTTGTGTTATTACGGGGTTTTTCTATTTCTTTTATGTTGATATCTATTTCTTCTTGTGGAATTTTTATGTTTTGTTGTTTTTTTGGTTCTTGGTTGTTTGTTTCTTCTTTTTGGTTAGGATTTAATTCTTGTTCTTTATTTAGTTCTTGTTTTGGTTCTGTATTTTCTCTTAATAAGTCATCATCTTTTAGGACTTCTATTTCTTTTATAGGTTCTTCATATATTTCTTTTCTTTCTAAATTACTTATTACTACTGTTATATTTACTCTTAGTACTTCATCATTAATAATTTCATAGTAAAAGTCATCTATATCTATATTTGCATCAAAAGCATCGTATTCATCACTTATTGCTATTTCACATGGTATTTTATAGCTATATGTTTGTTCTTCTTCAGAATCTTTTTGTATTTTATAGTTACCATTTATATAGAAGTTTCCTACTATTAAGTCTTCTCCTTTTAAAGTTAAGTCATTATCTAAGGAAATAGCAGTGAGTTCTCCTATTGTGGTTTTAAAAGTTATATCTTTTTTAAAAGGTATAGTTTGTTTCATTAATATTCCTCCTTACTAATAAATTATATTTTTAGAAAAGAGAAATAGAACAAAAGAAAAAAACAACTACTATCAAAGTAGCTATTTTATGGCTTCTATTTCTTCTTTTGTTAAACCTGTACATTTAGAAATAATTTCTATACTTATATTTTCTTTAAGAAAATTTTTTGCTGTTTCTTTTATTCCCTCTTTTATTCCAGCTTCTTTTCCTATGTTTATACCATCTTTTATTCCAGCCTGTTTAGCTTCTGCTATTTCACTTAATCTAAGCTTTTCTT
>CAZBFY010000083.1:0-4798 GCA_964491445.1 uncultured Mycoplasma sp. | reverse complement strand
TATAAAAAACTCTGAAATCTCTAATTTCAAAGTTTTTTAAGAAATTTATTACTTTAAGTAACTATATAAAACTTTCTAACTATCGTATACTTGAGTAGCTCCTATTTTAAGTTTAAAACTAAAACTTCCTCCAGCTTGACTACTAGTTTGACTAGTTCCCCAAATTTCTCCCGCTGCTTCACACGTACTTTGAGTAGTATATGTACTATTAGTACATTCTCCTGATGTATTTGAAGTATTAGTATTAGTAGATGTTCCTGTACTTGTTACCCAAGCTTTTATTGTATAAACAACAGTATGATCTCCTTCAACAGTTGCAGAATCAATTTTATACGAAGTAATAGTAGTATCATGAACACCAGCAGAATCACTTAAACTACCTACTGTAACTCCTGTACTTGAAGTAGTACCTGCAAGATCCACAGTACTTCCTCCATCAATAGCCTTATATGCTCTTATCTTAACATTATCTTTAGATAAAGTATCATTTGGAGTCGATGTATCAACATCAGTTAAAGCAACATCATATCCTACTTTCATAGTACCAGTCATTTCTGACTTTAATGTACATGTAGCAGTATTATCAGTCGCAGCTATACCATCAGCATCACTCATAGGTTGAGTATTCGAAACATTTAGTGTTGTTTCTGTACAAGTCATCTTAACATTTCCTGTTGTTAATTTATTTTCTTTAGTTCCTGTAAGTTCAGCAGTAAACATTGCATAAGAAGTAGCTATTATTGCAATAACTAAAACTACTACTGCTGCTATTGAAATTACTAATATTTTCTTATTTTTCATACTTTCTCCTACCTTTCATTATGAACCTAAAGTACCTGCAGCACTTATTTTTAATTTAAATTGATTCTTAGTATCTCTTGTCCAGCTACTAGCATCTACACTCTCATTTACCCACATCCTAAGTCTATATTTAGTGGATATATTGCTTCCAGCAGTATTATGACTATGTACTAAATAATTAGTTTTACCACTATTAAAAGTTAAAGTTCCAGAAGTACCAGAAGTAATAATGTTACTAACAAGAGTAGGAGCCATAACCTCTACTTCACCATCATCAGTAAGTGCAGTAAGATATACTTTAACACTAGAATCAGATAAAGCAGTATACCCAGTATCAACAGCAACTTTACTTATTGATAAATTATAACTAATATTACCAGGCTTTCCACTAGCAAACGTAGTAACAGCAAAATCAAATTTGTTTCCTTGCTTCTTACCAGTTGCATCTTTAATAGGAACCGCATCAGTTATATCAATAACATCACTAGATTCAAGTAAACTCATTGAAATTTTACCAGTAGATATAGAGTTTGCACTTCCTGCAAACTGCCAAGTATATGCTGCAACTGAAACACCTGCAATAGTAGCAACCATAACAAATATACCAAGAATAGTAAAGGCAATACTATGTTTTTTCTTATTTTTTTCAGCTTCAAACATACTTTATACCTCCTATAGTATAAATTTAACATAAAACACATAAAAAGTAAATTAAAACAAACAACTTTTATAAAAAATATGTCAAATTAATCTAAAGTTTTAAGAAAATACCCCATAATCTATAATAAACTATTCTCCCTGACAATTCTTACAATAATAAGTACCTCTACCACCCACTTTTATCTTAACAATATTCTCCTTACATAAAGGACACTCTTGTCCCTCTCTTTGATGAACATTTAAATTATTTTGAAATAAACCTGTAACACCCTCTTCAGAAGTATAACTTCTTATAGTAGTACCACCCTCTTTTATAGCTTTTTCAAGCACTACTCTAGTATTTTTTATTATATCCTCTAAATTACTATAATCTAAACACTTACCCTTAGTCAAAGGATTTATTTTACTTAAAAAAAGTATCTCATCAGCATATATATTCCCTATTCCAGTAATTATACTCTGATCAAGTAATAAAGTCTTTATAGCAATATTCTTATTCTTAAACTTACTTTTTAAATAATCACTTGTCAAACTCTTATCCCATGGTTCATATCCTAGTTTAGAAAGAGGACTCTTACTTAACTTATCTTTTTCTACCAAATACATCTTTCCAAACTTTCTCACATCTTTATATCTTAATTCAAACTCATTATTTATATTAAAGATAACTAATTCATGATCACCATATCTTGTATTAAAATCTCTATATAAATACTTACCCTCCATTCTTAAATGACTAAGTAAATAATAATCATCAAGCTCAAATAATAACCATTTTCCCTGTCTTTTTATATCATTTATTGTTTGATTTTTAATATTTTCTATTACATAGTCTAAATCTTGATCTTTAAACACATTATTATGTAGTATTGTAATACTTTTTATTTTCTTATTCTTTAATTTAAGAAGAAGAGCTTTTCTTACTGTTTCTACTTCAGGTAATTCAGGCATACTTATCCCTCCTTATTTAGCTTCATACCAGTTAATACCACTTTCTATATCTACTTTTAATGGCACTGATAACTTATAAGCATTTTCCATCTTATCTTTTATTATTTTTATTACTTCTTGATATTCTTCTTTAGGAGTATCAAATAATAACTCATCATGTACTTGTATTATCATCTTTGTTTTCAAATTCTTTTTCTTTAACTCTTTTTGTATTTCTATCATAGCAAGCTTTAATATATCTGCACTAGTACCTTGAACTGGAGTATTTAAAGCAATCCTCTCACCACTTGTCTTAACCATGTAATTAGGACTTTTTAATTCTTCTATTACTCTTTTTCTTCCAAACAATGTCTTTACATAACCATCTCTATGAGCATTTTCAATTAAATCATTCATATAATCTTTTATACCAGGATATGTCTCTAAATAATTATCAATAAACTCTTTGGCATCTTTTACATTTATTCCAAGATCTTCAGAAAGTCCAAAACTACTTATTCCATAAAGTATACCAAAATTAACAGCTTTAGCACATCTTCTATCATTCGTAGTTATCTCATCCTTTTCTTTATGATATATATCCATCGCAGTCTTAGTATGTATATCCATATCACTATTAAATGCTTCAATTAAATTCTTAGCACAAGACATATGAGCAAACACCCTAAGCTCTATTTGAGAATAATCACTTGATATTATTACAGAATCATTACTAGGTATAAAAGCCTTTCTAATTAATCTACCATACTCTTCCCTAACTGGTATATTCTGAAGATTAGGACCCACTGAAGAAAGTCTTCCAGTCCTAGTAAGAGTCTGAGTAAATATAGTATGTATCTTTCCATCATCTTTTATATAATCAATAAGACCCACTATATAATTAGAATAAAGTTTAGTAAGAGTTCTATAATCAAGAATCTTTCTTATTATCTCATAATCAGTTAATTTACTTAATACATCAACACTAGTAGAATAACTCTTATCACTCTTTAACCTCTTAGGATAAGGTATCTCCAAAACTTCAAATAACACCTTTCCTAACTGCTTAGGACTCATAATATTGAAATCTCTAGTTCCCGCAAGAACATAAATATCTTCCTCTAATTTCCTAACCTTACTACCAACTTCATCTTTCATATTATCTAAAAAATCTTTATCAATATTTACCCCAGTATATTCCATATCTATAAGAACATACGTAAGCGGAAGATCAATATCTTCATATAAAGACAAATAACCCTCACTATTAAGTTCATCATAAAATTTAAACCTATTTTCATATATAAAACATGACTTCTTAATCATATTATAAATAAAATCTTCTCTTAATAACTTTGTTTTTCTCCTTAAAATCTCTTCACAAGAAATACTACTATAACCACATATATTCATAAGATAAGAAATATCTTCTTTTATATGATAATTAAGAATATAAGCCTCTAACATAAGATCATATATCTTATTACTTAAAACAATATCATTATACTTAAATAATATATATAACTTCTTTAAATCATAAGTATATAGCTTTACACCCTTATCAATACTTATATTTTTAATATTATCTTTATCTATAAAATAATTACCAGTTTCATTAGAAATACTAATACCTAAAATATTCTTATCATGATAATTACCCTCAGTTTCTATATAAATAGCACTATCAACACATACTTCAATAGAAGAAACCAATTTATACTCTTTCTTTTCTTCTACTTCTTCTTTTATATTAAGCTTCTTTATAAGAGAAAAAAACTCATATTCCTTTAAAAGAGGTATTAATTTTGGAGTTATACCATTATACTTAATACTTTCTAATTCTTTATTAATTGGTACTTGCTTATATATAGTAGCAAGCTCTTTTGAAAAAAAAGCACTTTCTTTTTCTTCTAATAACTTTTCCTTTGTCTTTCCCTTTATCTCATCAATATGATTATAAATATTCTCAATTTTACCATACTTTTGTATTAAATTACTAGCACCTTTTTCTCCAATTCCTTTAACACCTGGTATATTATCAGAACTATCTCCCATTATACCTTTTAAATCAACTATTTTCTCAGGAGTAAAACCATAAGTATTTATAAATGTCTCTTTATTTAATCTTATATAATCATTACTTTTTAATAACTTAACTTCTACTTTATCACTAATAAGTTGAAGTAAATCTTTATCACTACTTATAATAACAGAATAATAATCATTACTATTATCTACTTCATTTGCAAAAGTTCCAATTATATCATCAGCTTCATAATTATCTATTTCAAAACAAGGTATACCCATAGCTTTAGATATTTCTTTAGCAACAGGAAATTGATCTTTAAGTTCTTGAGGAGTTTCACGTCTTCCATCTTTATAACCCTTATACTTTTCATGTCTAAAT
>CAZBFY010000082.1:0-4853 GCA_964491445.1 uncultured Mycoplasma sp. | reverse complement strand
CTTATAGTTATTGGCTTCATTAAGTATTTTTAAATCTTTTCATTATTTTGTCCTGCTAATTAACAAGATATTAACATAGTTATCAACATACTTATTAACAACGCATTTCCTTTAGCTATATACTATAAAATAGATTTTAACAAATTTCAAGAAAAAACTAATTAACAACATTAACAATAGTAAATAACTAAAATGTTAATAAATGTTAAAACAGTTAATATGTCGAAAAATGTAGAAAATAAAACCCTAATTATTAACAAACATATGTTAATAACCAAAAAAAAACATAAACAAATTAACATATAAACAAATAAATCAAAAAATATTGACAAAACACCAACTTTTAATTTACAATAATACCAACAAATTGATTGGAGGTGCACATCGTGAAAAAAGGAACTTTTCAACCAAATAATAGAAGAATGAAGAAAAAACACGGATTCTTCTCTCGTATGAAATCTGGTATAGTAAACTCAAGAAGAAGAAAAGGAAGAAAAAATTTATCAAAATAATAATCCACTAAAAAGTGGATTTTTGATTATGGAGGTAACCAATGAAAAAACAAAATATTGTTAAAAAATCCGAAGATTTTAACAAAATAATAAAAAAAAGACAAGGCAAAGCAAGTAAATACTTCATAATAAATAAAGAAAAAAACAACGAAAACACAAAATTCGGAATAACATTTACAAAACACATAGGAAACGCCGTAACAAGAAATAAACTAAAAAGAAGAATAAAAAACCTAATAGATAATAACAAACAAATATATGAAAACCAAACAACCTACATAATCATAGCAAAAAAAACAACCTTAGATTTATCATACCAAGAACTAGAAAAAGAACTAATATATCTTTTTCAAAAAATAAAAGGAGTCAAACATGAATAAAAAAAATAAAATAATAAAAATTCTACTAGTCATAATACTAGTAATAACCCTAACAGGATGTACAAAAACCCTACAAGATAAAGATGGAAACGTAGTAAAAAACGAAGAAACAGGACAAACAATAACAGAAAACATAATATGTAAACCAACAGACAAAGCAACAAAAGAACTATACGAAAAAAACAAAGTAGATATAGAAAAACTACCAGAATGTAACAAAATGAAAATAAACGGGGACTATGAAGGACTATGGAACTCATTCTTCGTAAGACCCCTAGCATACATAATAATAAAAATAGGTTCAGTCGTAGGCTCAACAGCAATATCTATAATAATAATAACATTAATAATAAGACTTGCCCTATTCCCAATGACTAGAAAAACCCTATTACAATCAGAAAACATGAAAAAAGCCCAACCAGAAATCCAAAAAATAGAAAAAAAATACGAAGGAAAAACAGACAACGAATCAATGACTAAAAAAGGACAAGAAATGATGATGGTATACAAAAAATATGAAATAAAACCATTATCAGGATGCCTATTTGCATTTATCCAACTTCCAATACTACTAGCATTCTGGGAAGCAATAACCAGAGTACCAGCAATATTTGAAGAAAAATTTATAGGACTAAACATGGGAACAACTCCATCCGCAGGATTAGCATCCGGAGACTGGTATTATCTAATAATATGTGCAGTACTAATCGCAGTAACATATTTCTCATATAAATTAAATCCATCAATGGCAGGAAACGAACAACAAGTAAAACAACAAAAAATGATGACAACAATAATGACAATATTTATAGGATTTATGTCATTCACCCTACCAACAGCAATAGCATTTTACTGGATAACATCATCATTATTTACAATATTCCAAAACTTTTTAATAAAAGGAGGAAAAAAACATGAATAAACAAACATTTCAAGGAAAAACAAAAGAAGAAGCAATAATAAATGCAACTGAAGGACTAAATGCCAAAGAAGATGAACTAGTAATAATAGAAAAAGAAGTAAAAAAGTCATTATTTAGTAAAAAAGTAGAAGTCGAAGCAATAACAAAAGAAGAACTAAATAAAGAAATAAAAAATTACGTTCAAAAACTAGTAAAAAATATGGGAATAAACGCAAGTATAGAAACAAAAACAAGAGAAGAAACATTAATATTTAACATAGTAGCACCAGACATATCAATATTAATAGGAAAAAACGGAAGAACAGTAGAAGCAATACAAACACTAACAAGACAAATGATAAATACAGAATTAAACACACAATATAAATTTATAATAGACGCAAACGACTACAAAACACATAGAAAAACAAGAATAGAAAAAACAGCAAAATACACAGCAAAAGAAGTAGCAAAAACAAAAGTAGAAGCCCATCTAGAACCAATGAACTCATACGAAAGAAGAATAGTACACAACATATTAACAAACTCAAAAGACGTAATAACAGAATCAGAGGGCGAAGAACCAAACAGACACGTAGTCATAAAACCAAAAGAAGAAAAATAATCTTCTTTTTTAAAAGGAGGAAACCATGAACGATTGTATAACAGCATTATCAACAACAATAGGAATCGGAGCAATATCAATAATAAGAGTAAGCGGAAAAGATGCAATAAAAAAAGTAAATAACATAACAAACATAGACCTTACAACAAAACAAACACACACAATAAATTATGCATATATAAAAGAAAACAACGAAATAATAGATGAAGTACTAATAACAATAATGAAAGCACCAAAAACATTCACAACCGAAGACACCGTAGAAATAAACTGCCACGGCGGAGTAGCAACCACAAAAAAAGTATTAGAACTCTTACTAAAACAAGGAATCAGATTAGCCCAACCAGGAGAATTCACAAAAAGAGCATTCCTAAACGGAAGAATAGATTTAACAAAATCACAAGCAGTAAACGACCTAATAAACGCAAAAACAGACAAAGCAAGACAAATTGTAATAAATAACCTAACAGGAAC
This sequence comes from uncultured Mycoplasma sp., assembly GCA_964491445.1. GTDB lineage: Bacteria > Bacillota_I > Bacilli_A > RF39 > UBA660 > UMGS1449. The sequence continues at coordinate 1,961 of CAZBFY010000082.1, read as the reverse complement.
AACAACAAATAAAATAAAAAAACTAAGAGAAAAACTAATACAAATAATAAGTAATATAGAAGTAAACATAGACTATCCAGAATATCAAGACATCGAAGAAATAACAATAGATAAAATAAAACAAGAAATAAATAGTATAGAACAAGAACTAAATCAAATAATAGAAAACTCCAAAAACAGCAAACTAATAACAAACGGAATAAATGTAGCAATAATAGGACGACCAAACGTAGGAAAAAGCAGTATCCTAAATAAACTAATCGAAGAAGATAAAGCAATAGTAACTAACATACCAGGAACAACAAGAGACATAGTCGAAGCAACATATATCCTAGAAGGAATAAACCTAAACTTAATAGATACCGCAGGAATAAGACAAACAACCGACCTAGTAGAACAAATCGGAGTAGAAAAATCAAAAAAAGCCCTAGACAAAGCAGATCTAGTACTACTAATACTAAATAATAACGAAAAACTAACCAAAGAAGACAAAGAATTACTAGAACAAACAAAAAATAAACAAAGAATAATAGTAATAAATAAAACAGATTTAGAAACCAAACTAAATATAAAAGAAAATAACATAGTAAAAACAAACACAACAACAGAAAACGGCTTAACTCCCCTAACAAACAAAATAAAAGAACTATTCAAATTAGAAAAAATAAACACAAATGACTTTTACTACGTATCAACAATAGAACAACTACAAAAAATAGAAAATTGTAAACAAAACATAACAAGTATAAAACAAGGTCTAAATAATCAAGAACCAATAGATATAATAGAAATAGACCTAAAAGCAATATGGCAAACCCTAGGAGAAGTAATCGGAGAAACATATACCGAAGAACTATTAGATAACTTATTCAAAAACTTTTGTGTAGGAAAATAGATCGCAAGGTCTTTTTCTATTGTTTAAAAACAAAAAATAGTAGCTTCAAAACTACTATTTATCATTAATTACAAGAACATTCTACATTCTTTAAACTACCAACTTTAACATAATCATTAGAAATAGTATCTTCATCAGTTAAAGTAAAACCATTTCCATCTTCATCAATTAAACACATTTGAAGCCTATAATTATAAGAATCATAATCATCATTAATTACCTTAATACAACTACTATCTTTATATTCACTACCAAAAGGTGAAGTAGTAAACTTTCTCTCAACTAAATTATTAATTTCATCTAAAGAATAATAAGGTCTATACCCATTAATAATTACATCACTATTAACAGCACTCAAAGCAGATTTAGCACTATCAACAAAAGTTCCAACCCTAGCTTCATCTAAATAGTTTTGTGTAGAATTAACAGTTGTACTAACGCTAAAAACAGAAAGAAAAATAACAAAACACCAAAACAAAGTAGATAATGAAAGAGCAACAATAATCAAACTCTTAGAAGTTTTCTTTTTATAAGAATCATTAACAGAATAATCACTAAACACATTATCAAATTCAATATCCTGATTAAAAGAATTATTAACATCATTACTATTTTGCCCACTATTATCAAACAAAGAATTATTAAAATCCTGGTTTTGACTATCAACACTATTTAATTTACCAAAATTATCATAAAAGTTATTCATTTCATTAATACTTTGTTCTAGAACATTATTATTATCATTAACCAAGTTACTATTTTGATTAACTCTATTATTATTACTAAACAAATTATTATCAAAATTTTGAGTTTTATTATTTGAATTACTATAAGAATAATTTTGATTAAATTGATTATTCTCATTATTAAAATTACCATCATTATTATAATTATTCAAATTACTATCACTACTACTATTTTGATTAAAACTATTATTATTCAAAAAAACCATCTCCTACATTAAATACAATATAACATATTAGCAATATTTTTACAAAGAAATAGTAATTTTTCAGGACAAAATAATGAAAAGATTTTAAAATACTTAATGAAGTCAATAACTATA
>CAZBFY010000081.1:0-4999 GCA_964491445.1 uncultured Mycoplasma sp. | reverse complement strand
TAAAAAATAAGTGAAAAACACTTATCTTTTAGTTGTGGCTGTAAATACTAACGATATAGTAGCATAAATTCCAAAAAAAATTATTAAAGTTATTTATAATAAGTGTGGTATTATGGTGTTAGTCGGTCAATCATTTTCTTGCCAAACCAAAATGAATTAATAATACGAGTTACTTATTCTTTAGATAAAAATGTATTATTAGATGCTTTTTGAAAATTAATATTGCTATAAGGAAGTTGATTATAAATGAAACAAATAGAAATAACAGTAAAAGTAAATAATTCACTTGAACAAGGAAAATATAGATATTGCATACGATATTCATATTAGAAGATTATTTTTACGTTTAGGTTTAGTAGATGAAGATGTACAAGAAAAAGTTCTTGAAGAAGCTAGAAAACTATATCCTGAATTTCCTGGAAGATTAACAACTGCTTTTTGGGCATTAGGAAGGGAAATATGTCGTCCAACTGATCCTACTTGTTTGGTTTGTCCTTTATATGGTTGTTGTAGAAAAAATGAAAATTAGAGGAGGGTGTCCTATGATAATTATAAGAAGGTATCAAGATGGTGATGAATTTGAAATAAGTAAAATAATTGAAAAAGATTTAACTACAGAAAATGTTAAAGATTATAAAAAAGAATATGTTGATAAATTGATAAAAACATTAGATCCTAATTTTATAAAGGAAAGAGCAGAAATTTTTCATGGTTATGTGGTTTTAGATGATGATAAAACTATTGGCGTAGGAATGATTGGACCTTATTGGGATAGCAAAAATGAAAGTTCATTTTTTACTATTTTTATAGACCCAGATTATAAAGGAAAAGGAATAGGAAGAAAAATTATAGAAACGTTAGAAAGTGATATTTATTATAAAAGGGCAGATAGAGTAGAAATACCTGCTTCAATAACAGGATTAGAGTTTTATAGACATTTTGGATATGGTTTTAAAATTAATGATAAAGTTAAAGGAAATATAGTAGATGATGAAGGAGAGTATAGATTGGAAAAATATCCTAAAATATCTTACTATAACAATACTGATATATATAATGTTAGACTATATATTAATAATTCTTATCATCAGTTTAATGGATTTATATATAATTTTATTAAAGATGATTTTTTAGATTATCTATCATTTGAAGAATATCTCATTAATAATGAAAATAATATACGTATTATAGAATATAATGGTAAAAATATAGGATTTTTTAATAAAAATGAATTAGATAAAATTTATTTAATAGATGAATATAAAGATAAAAATATTGATATAGATATTAAGAATAATATAGAATTTTTATAAAATATATTGTATAAATATATGAAAAGAATAAAAGACATGATATAATTACATATATCGTCTGCTGTTAAAAGTCAAGCACTTTTTAATAAAAATATTAGGAGGTAATTTAAATGAAATATTTTAAAAAATTTGAAGGAGAATATGTATATTTATCCCCAATTAATTCAGAAGATGCTGAAAAGTATACTTACTGGATGAATGATAGAAGTGTAACAGATAATATAGGAGGAACTACTTTTATAACTACTTTAGAGGGAGAAAAAGAATGGTTAAATAATGCAGGTAAAAATGGTGATGTATTTTTTTCAATAGTAAAAAAAGAAGACGATAAATTAATTGGTAATTGTTCTTTGATGGAAATTGATAGAATAAATAGAAAAGGTACTTTAGGAATATTTATTTGAGAAGATAGTAATAGAAATAAAGGCTATGGTTTTGATGCTTTAAAACTACTTTTAAATTATTCATTTAATTTTCAGAATATGCATAGTATAGATTTAAAGGTATTTTCTTTTAATAAAAATGCAATTAGATGTTATGAAAAAGTTGGTTTTAAAAAATGTGGTGTAAGACATGAAGCATATTTTTTAAATGGACAGTTTTATGATGAAATAACTATGGAAATACTAGAAAGTGATTATAGAAAAGATTATTATTAAGTGTGTAATGGGTAATAAATAATATTTTATAATAACTTTAAGTGTATTTACTTATGTTATTTTTTTTAATTTAATGAAATATATTGTATTATTTTTATAATCATGATAAAATATCTAATAGTGTTAGACAAATATATTTGGAGGTGTTAAAATGAATTATGAAGAACTTGCTGAGCTTTTGTTTAAACAATTAAAATCTAATACTTCTACTACACTTGCCGAGGTTTTAAATGATTTTAATCGTGGTGAAGTTGGAGTTTTAAGTTATTTAGCATTTGACAAAAATAAAGCATCAGCAGGAGAATTAAGTGAGATTTTAAATGTAAGTACTGCTAGAATTGCAAGTGTTTTAAACTCATTAGAAAGTAAAGAACTAATAAATAGAAAAGAAGATACTTTAGATAAAAGAAAGACATTAGTAGTTATAACAAATAAAGGTAGTAAACTTGCAAGAGAAGCTAAACAAGAAGTTATAGATAAAATAATTAATGTAATTAAAGAAATTGGTTACGAAGATATAAAAGAATATACAAGAATTGCTCTTAAGATAAGAGAAGTTTTAAATAAACAGTAATAAAGTGTTTTAGTAAACATAAAATATCTAATGCTAAAGTTTAAGGAGGAAATATGTTAGAACTTAAAAAGATTAATAAAATTTATGAAACAGAGAGTTTAAAACAAAAAGCTTTAAATGAAGTTAGTATAAGTTTTAGAAATAATGAATTTGCTTCTATTTTAGGAGCAAGTGGTAGTGGTAAGACTACACTTTTAAATATTATTGGAGGTCTTGATAAATATACTTCTGGTGATTTAATTATTAATGGGACAAGTACTAAAGAGTATAATGATAAAAATTGGGATTCATATCGTAACCATAGAGTAGGTTTTGTTTTTCAAAATTATAATTTAATTCCTCATCAGACTATACTTTCAAATGTAGAACTTGCTCTTACTTTAAGTGGAGTATGTAAAAAAGATAGAATAAATAAAGCAAAACAAGCACTTAAGAAAGTTGGTTTAGAAAAACATATAAATAAAAAGCCAAATGAATTATCTGGAGGTCAAATGCAAAGAGTTGCTATTGCAAGAGCACTTGTAAATGAACCAGATATATTACTTTTAGATGAACCAACTGGGGCTCTTGATACTAAAACAAGTATTCAAATTATGGAGCTTATAAAAGAAATAGCAAAAGATAAACTAGTAATTATGGTTACTCATAACCCTGATCTTGCTAAAGAATATTCAAACAGAATTATAGAGCTTAAAGATGGTAAGATAGTTAGTGATACTAATCCTTATAAAAAAGAAAACAAAAAAGCTAAGACTAGTAAAAAACATCAAAAAGAAGAAAAGACTTCAATGGATTTAAAAACAGCATTATCTTTATCGCTTAATAATCTAATGACTAAAAAGTGGAGAACAATACTTACAGCCTTTGCAGGTTCTATTGGAATTATAGGTATAGCACTTATTCTATCCCTATCAAGTGGAGTAAGTAATTACATAACAAAAGTACAAGAAGAAGCTTTAACCTCATATCCTCTTACAATAGAAGAAACCTCCGTAGATATGACTTCAACTATATCTGAAAGAAGAGAAGAAATACTAGATAGTATGAAAGAAGAAAATAAAAATAGTAATAAAATTTATTCAAATAATGCAATAGCAGACACTTTGTCTCTAATGAGTAGTAAAGCAAGTTCTAATAATTTAGAAAAATTTAAAGATTATATAGAAAGTGCTAAAAGTAATATAAAAGATTACACTACTGCAATAGGATATGAATATGATTTAAACCTACAAGTTTATAAAGCTGATACAAAAGATGAAATATTACAAGTAAACCCAAATACAGTACTAGAAAGTATAGGAATACAAACAAATAATATGGCAAAATATATAATAGATGATGTCTTTAAAGAAATGTTTGAAAATGAAGAAATAAATAATAAAATGTACGACATAGTAAGTGGTAGAATGCCTAACAAATATAATGAAGTAGTATTACTTGTTGATAGCAATAACAAAGTAAGTGATTATGTTTTATATGCTCTTGGTTTAAAAGATCAAAAAGAATTAGAAGACTTTTATAAAAAAATAAGTAATGGAGAAGAAATAAAAACAGAAGAAATGAGCTTTTCCTATGATGAATTAATAGGACTTTCATATAAAGTGCTTCTTAATACTGATTATTATGTTAAAGAAAATGGTATTTGGGTAGATAAAAGAAATGATAAAGATTATTTAAAAAATAAATTAAATAAAAGTGAAGAAATAAAGATAGTAGGTATAGTAAAACCAAGTGATGATTGGTCAGGAGCAGTCTCTACAACTGGAGGAATACTCTATACAAACGAATTAGAAAAATATGTAATAGATAAAGTAAATAATAGTAAAATTGTAAAAGAACAAAAGAAAAACTCTGATATAAATGTAATTACTGGTTTAAAATTCTCAAATGATGATTTTAGTATGGATAAACTAAGTATAAAACAAAAAAAGTATCTACAATCACTTTCTGCAGAAGAGTTATCCGATGTTATTTCTAAGTATAAAGAACAGTCTAATGCTACTTATGAAAGTGTATTAAAAGAATTAGGCTCTGTTGATTTAAATAAACCATCTTCTATTAATATTTATGCTAAAGACTTTGAATCTAAAGATGAAATAAAAAGTATAATAGATGATTATAATAAAAAACAAGAAGATAATGGAGATAATGAAAACGTAATAAGTTATAGTGATTTAGTAGGAATGTTAATGTCTAGTGTTACTGATATAGTAGATATGATAAGTTATATATTAATTGGTTTTGTATCTATTTCACTAGTAGTATCTAGTATTATGATAGGAATAATTACATATATTTCAGTACTTGAAAGAACAAAAGAAATAGGTATTTTAAGAGCTATTGGAGCTAGTAAAAAAGATATTTCTAGAGTATTTAATGCTGAAACTTTAATAGTAGGTTTATCTGCAGGTATAATTGGAATTGTTTTAACTCTTATATTAAATATTCCAATA
>CAZBFY010000080.1:0-5104 GCA_964491445.1 uncultured Mycoplasma sp. | reverse complement strand
GCAATTATAATTATACTACATATTTATCAATCAGTCATTATGTTTAACACAACTTATTAATTAAAAAAAAGAACTAGGGTAGTTCTAATTTATTAGTTATAATTTGTATTAAAATTAGTTAAGCTTATTTAATTCATTAAGCATTTGTTCTTTAATTTTATCAATGTCTGTAAAAAATACATTATGACCACGTTCTTTAAGTTTTAAAAGGTTTTTGAAATTACTTAGTATTTCATTTTTTAATATGCTACCAACTTTTGCGGGTGCACCATTAGAGGTATGAACATGGTCGATATATTTTTCTAATGTTGGAAAGGCATTTTGAAATAGTATAACAGAATCTTATTTTAGTATTTTTCTTATGAATATTGTATTACAAAAACCATACTTTTTTATTTTTTTATCAATAATTTTTTGATACTTTTCAACTTTGCTACTTAGTGGTATGAACCAAAGTATATCATTATCTTTAATAGTAAAATATGTAGGACGTTTTTTACCACGTTCGTGATTAGTCATGAGATTTTCATCGTTAACAATATCAAAAAATTCATCTTTTATATGATATAAATACCCAGTTTGAACTTTCATTTAATCAACTCCAGAGGATAGTATATCACAAAGTAAAAAGAAAACTCTATCAACAGATAAAAGTTTTCAAAATATTTTCTTTCGGGATCATTTATAACTCGCACCACCCGTAAGCGAGAAACATTGTCGATCGGGATCATTTATAACTCGCACCACCCGTAAGCGAGAAACATTTGCTTAATGATTACACTTTTTCAAATGCATTATTAATATACTATATTTTATGTAGAAAGTCAATGTTTTGGAATGAATTGGTTGTTTTTTACATTAGTATTATATGTAGTTTTTTGATAAATAAACATATGATGTTTTATTAGTATAAAAGATATAAATAATTTGTTTAATTTTATTGTTTATAGTAATTATTCTTAGAATACGTTATGTTTATTATTTATGGTTGTGTTATTTGAAGTGTCAATTTTAAAAAAATTGTCGTTTTTTTTGTAAAAGTTCTTTTCTTTTTTTTTATTTATGTTATTATATAATTGGGAGGAATAAGATATGAGATTTAAATATTTGAAAGTTTTTGTAATTACTTGTGCATTGTTTTTAACTTTTGGTTTTGTTAATGTAAATGCTGAGTCTTTACAAAATATTATTAATAATTCTGGTGATGGTAAAGTTGTTTTAGATCAAAATTATACTGAAGAATTTGATATTCCTACTGGAAAAAATATTATTCTTGATTTAAATGGTAAGACTATTACTGGTGTTATTGATGTTTATGGTACTTTAGTTGTTAAAGATTCTAAAAGTGGAGGTACCATTGTAGGAAAAGGTAGCGGTGGAGGTGCTATTTATGTTAAGGGTGGTATACTTACTTTAGAAAGTGGTACTGTTACAAATGCAAAGGGTTATGGTATTGGAGCTTCGAATGCTGGTAAGATTATTGTTAATGGAGGTACTATATCTTCTGCTTATGCTGGTCTTACTGGTAATAATACAACTGGAGATATGTATTTTGAAGTAAATGATGGTATTATTAATACTGAATCTGGGCCTGCTATATATATGCCTGGTCAAGTAAGTCTTGATGTTAATGGTGGTACTTTAAATGGTGGTATTTCACTTAGAATGGGTACTATTAATATAACAGGAGGTATTATTAATGGTGCTGATAGTAGTGCTGATAGTGTTAGTAAATACTATTATAGAAGTGGTAATGTGTTCTCTTCTGATGCGTTATATGTACTTGGAGGAACTTATACTTCAAAAAGTGGTAATAATTTAAATATTAATATAACAGGTGGTACTTTTACAAGTGGTAATGACACAGGTATTGCTGTTGCTATTTATGATTTAGGCAAGATAAGCCAAAATATGAGTGTTAATATTTCTAAGAATGCTAAACTGGTTAGTACTAATAAGACAAGAGGAGCTTATGATGTTCTTAGATTAAGTGATATTGGTATTACTACTCCAGAAGAAGGTTTTGATAACTCAAGTTATGTTGGCAAAGTAAAGACTAATATTATTGGAGGTACTTTCTCTAGTATTAATGATAAGTATATAGCAAGTGGTTATGAAAAGAAATTAGTAAATAGTAATTATGTTGTATCTAAAAAAGAAGCAAAAGTAAATATGCCTGTTATAGATACAAATAAAGAAGTAAAAGATGTTACAGTAGGAGTTGCTAATTATGAAAAGGTAAAAGGTGTACTTTTAGCATCACTTGAAGAAAGTAATATTAATACAGAGGGAAAAGATCCTGAAATAGATATAAGTGTTACAAAAATAGATGAGAATAATATTTCTAGTGATATTAAAAATCAAGTTTCTAGTAAAGCAAAAAATAGTGTAGTATTAGGGTATTTTGATATTTCTGTTTTAGTAAAAGATGCTGTAAGTGGAAATAATATTGGTAAACTTACTAAACTTAGTAAGAAGATTAAGTTTACAATAGCACTTCCTAGTAATTTTGAAAAAGTAAAAGCTGGAATGAATAGAGAGTATTCTATTGTAAGAGTTCATAATGGTGTTGTAAGTGTTATACCTGCTACTTTATCAAAAGATGGTAAGTATTTAACTTTTGAAACAGATAGATTCTCTACATATGCACTTGTGTATAAAGATGTAGCTAGTTCTAGTGTTGTTGGTGTAAAGAACCCTCAGACATATGATGGTATTATGAATTATGTTGCAGTAGCTGTGTTAACTTTGGGAGCAGCAGTAGGGGCTTGTGTATATCTTAAGAAACATAAATTTAATTAATTATAGTAATATGAAATAACTACTTGAAAAAGTAGTTATTTTAATGTAGAATTAGATTATAAGAAAAATAGAGTTAAGAGGTGTATCGAAATGAAGAATATAGAAGAAAACAAAAACAAACAAATGTTTGCTGGGGGGGGGGTTCTCTAAACTATTAAATAAAGATATAAAAGAGCTAAACAAAGTAGTTCTAACTTTTTGCTGTGTATTATTTTTAGTGTGTGTAGGAATTATTTCATATAAAACAAATAACTCTTACGCACTTTTTAGTGATAGTGTAACAGGGACAAAAACAATAGAAGTAGAAGTGAAATTACCTAGTTTAGATAAAAGTGGGGCTAATGAGCCAGTACTTGATGAAGATAGTATGATACCAGTATATTATGACACAAAGAGTTGTGCCTCTATTAATAGTTCTAATATGAATAAAAATGATTATCCTGAATGTTATACAGTTACTGCTAGCGATGAAATTGATTATTATGATGAGGAGTTTGTTGCCTATTGTGCTAGACATGTTTCTTTGTCGGTTGGTGATGAGGCTGCAGAAGCTTATTGTTTAACAAGAAATTTAGATGAAGAACCAATTAAAGGTTATGAAGATTTAGCTCATGCAGATTTAGGAACTATGGTGGAACTAATAGAATCATATTATAAAAGGGGTAATTTTTTAGTTTTATCTCCAACTGCTAAAATTATATTTGAAGATGTATATAATCTTTCGGAAAGTGAAGCTGTTTCTGATGTAAACAATATTGTTACTTTTTTAAATGAGCAAGAAATAAACCCTGTTCTTGAAAATAAAAAAGATTATACTTATAAATCAAACAATAAAGTTGGGGTATGGAAAAAAGCAGATATAGATAATTCAAAAGAACAGTATAAATGGTATGATTATGATAATAAGATGTGGGCAAATAGTGTTACTGTATCAAATTCAAAAAGAAATACTTATTTAAATGCAGAATTAGGTACTGAAATAGATATGAATGATATACTAACAATGCAAGTATGGATACCGAGATATAAATATAAAGTATGGAATTATAATGCTGCTGGAACTGCGACAAGTACTCCTCAACAAGTAGAAATAACATGGGAAAAGGGTACGAGAACAACTGAAGAAATTTCGTGTCAAGATTCAATAAGTGGAACAGATGGAAGTGCATCAGAAACATGTAAATTAAAAAGTACAAATGCAACATGTACAGATAGTACTTGTAACAACAAATCATATACTCATCCAGCATTTACTTTTGGAGATATGGAATTAAAAGGTTTTTGGATAGGAAAATTTGAACTTACAGGAACACTAAGTAATATAACAACGAAGCCAGATTTACAAAGCTTAAGAAATCAAAAAGTAGGAGTATTTGAAGTTAATATAATGAATATGAAAAATAGTGGTAATATATATGGTTTTGATACAAATATAGATACACACATGGCAAAGAATAGTGAATGGGGAGCAGTAGCGTACTTATCACATTCAAAATATGGAACATGTACAAATAGTACATGCAGAAAAGTTTATATAAATAATAGTTCTGATTTCTATACTGGAAGAAGCGGAGGAAATATTGGTGGTTCAACTCCAATAAATGGAACATATACAGATAAAACATCAACAACAAATTATAATACGTATGGTTTTTATACATATGATGGATATTTACTAGATGCATATACAAATATAAAAACAACAAAAAAAAATTTGGACAAAGTAGCAAGCACAACAGGCAATATATATGGAGTATATGATATGAGCGGAGGAGCTTATGAATACACAATGGCAAATGTAGTAGGTAAAAATGGAACAACAATGATAAGTGGTGGTTCAACAGAAGGCAATTCAGGTTATACAGGAATAATATATGATAATGGTAATTACACTTCTTATACAGGTACATATTCATATCCAGCAAATAAATATATAGATAAGTATAGTTTTGGAACAAGTAATACTTCAAGAATAAAAAGTAAATTAGGAGATGGAATAAAAGAAGTATATAATAGTGGTTCTGCTGGTTGGTATAGTGATTATTCTTATGTTGCATTCTCAAGTAATCCGTGGTTCTTAAGAGGTGGAACTTATAGTAATGGCACTGCTTCCGGCACCTTTACTTCCTTTGTTAATACAGGGTATTTACTTAGCAATCGTACCGTTCGTTTGATTATTGCTACTTCTGCCTAATGGTATGTCTCATTAACTTAACTGTGTCTACAAGAAATATTAGCTATGATAAATTTTTTTAAAAACTTTGAAATTAGACATTTCAGAGTTTTTTATATGGTAAAACAT
>CAZBFY010000079.1:0-5146 GCA_964491445.1 uncultured Mycoplasma sp. | reverse complement strand
AACCATTTTTCAATGGTTTGCGGCGATTCGTAATTTTAAAAGTGTTAAATTCCCGAGAAATGGCTCTTTCTAAAGATGTTAGACCTATTAAGTATGAATGGGTAAGAGATTTGTATTTAGAAGCAAAAGCTCGAAATATTGAATTTTATTTTCATCAGTCTGGTTCTATGTTTATAAAAGATGGAAAGAATATTGGTAAATGGAATTTAAATGAACAAATTAAATGTGCAGAAGATATACAACATGAACTTGAGAGAACTTATAACTAAATAAGTCTCTTTAATTTGCGTAAAAAAAGTCTTTTAAAAAGTTATTTCTTATTATATAATATAATTAATAAGGAGGATGTTTATGAAAAAAGGTAATAAAGTAAAAACAACTATATGGATAATTATTGATATTTTAATAGTACTTGTAGTAGCATATTTTGTAGTGGGATATTTTAATTTCTTTAAAATAAGTAAAGAACAAAAACCTATATTTGAAGGAGAAATAGATAAATATCAAAAAGATAAAGGTGAAGTAACAGTACATGATTATACATTATATAAGATAGTAGAGTATCAAATACCAGATAAGAATATTACTTATAGTATGAAACTTTGGTTTATGGATGATGTAAAGTAATATGAAAAAGAAAGATGCTTTTGTATCAGTTATAAAAGGCGTAATAACTGGTGTTGCTAGTTTAATACCTGGTATAAGTCCTGCTTCTTCAATAGTAGCAGTAAGTTCTTATGATAATTTTATAACTGGTTTATCTTCAATATTTAGTAAAAAGACTAATAAGAAGAAAACTGAAAAGAATCAAAAAGTATTATTTTTAATTACTATACCTATTATATTAGGAATAATAATTGGTTTAATAGTAGGCTCTAATTTAGTGAGTTATTTTCTAGGTAAATATAGACCTCAAACAATATTTTTATTTATTGGTTTAGTAGTAGGAGGCATTTACATGATATTTAAAAAAGAAAGAACTAAACCTACTAAAAGCACAATAATAGTATTTTTAATTTCTTCTTTGATCGTATTTTTATTATATATGGTATTTACTAAATACATAAATTCTATTCCAGATGTATTAGTTCCTGTACTAGGAGGTATTTTAACTTCACTTACTGTTCTAATACCAGGTATTTCTTTATCTTATGTTTATAATCTATTAGATAAGTATAATTATATAGCTGCTAGTATTGTTTCTTTATCAAGTATTAAAAGTATATTAGTAGTACTAGTTTTTGTTATTTTATTTATTTTATCTATTGTTTTTATAGCAAAATTAATATCTTATTTTCTAAGAAAGTATAAAAATGAAAGTTATGCTGTGATATGTTCTTTAATGGTTTTAAGTACTGTAATAATGTTATTAGAAGTAGGTAAGTTTACAATATCTTTTGTAAATATATTTACAACAATTTTAGCATTTTTATGGGGTGTACTTTTAGCTAAAAATATTGAAAAAGAGTAGAACGATAAAAAAGTTCTATTTTTTTCTTTGTATGTGTATTGACTTTTGCTTATCATAATAGTAATATCAAATTTGAAGATGTTAGAAAATGGAGGTAAATATATGGTAACTTTAGATGAAAAAGTACTTGAATTAATAGTAATTAAACGTGATGGTAAAAAAACAAAGTTTGAAGAGGAAAAAATTGCAATAGCAATAAAAAAAGGTTTTGATAGTGTAGATAATAATAATTATACTGAAAGTGATATTTCTAAGATATATCAAGCTGTTATAAAAGATATAACTAAGAATTATTCTGATAAAAAGAGTATTAAAATAGAGGATATTCAAGATTTAATTGAAGATAAATTACAAAAGTATGAGTATATGGATGTATATAATAGTTTTTCTGCTTATAGAAGTCTTAGAAATAAGTCAAGAGCATTATTTAAAGAAAAAGAACATAAATTTTTAAAGTCTATAGAATCACTTGGTATGGAAGATGCTAAAAATGTTGATGCTAAAAGAGAAAATGCTAATGTTGATGGCGATACTGCGATGGGTACTATGTTACAATTTGGTAGTACTCTTACTAAAGAATTTGCTAAAAGTTATTTAATGAAAGAAAAGTTTGCAGATGCTCATGATAAAGGTGCTATACATATTCATGATATGGATTTTATGCCTATGGGGACTACTACTTGTTGTCAAATAGATTTAAGTGAGTTATTTAAAGATGGTTTTTCTACAGGACATGGTCATTTAAGAACTCCAAATAGTATTATGAGTTATGCTGCACTTGCTGCTATTGCAATTCAGTCTAATCAAAACGATCAACATGGAGGACAGTCAATACCAGCTTTTGATTATTATATGGCCCCTGGAGTTGTTAAAACTTATAAAAAGACTTTAAAACAAGAAATATATGATTATTTAGAACTAGAAGGTTTCTTAAATTTTATAAAGTTTAATAAAATAGAAAAAGAATTAGATAAGATTAATACTATAGATTATGATATTAGTAATTTAGATATATTTGCTAAAGATGAAGAAAAAGTTTTAAAAATATTTAGACTTGCTAATAAGAAAGCACTTGAAAAAACAGATAGAATGACTTATCAAGCTATGGAAAGTTTTATCCATAATTTAAATACTATGCATTCAAGAGCAGGAGCACAAGTACCTTTTTCATCAATAAACTTTGGTACTGATACTAGAAGTGAAGGTAGAATGGTAATTAAAAACTTTTTACTAGCAACTGATGCTGGTTTAGGAAGAGGAGAAACTCCAATATTTCCAGTTTCTATATTTAAAGTAAAAGAGGGAATTAATTACAATAAAAAAGATCCTAATTATGACTTATTTCATCTAGCATGTGAAGTATCTGCTAAAAGATTATTTCCAAACTTTTCGTTTATAGATGCACCTTTTAATAAAGAATACTATAAAGAAGGTGATTATAAAACAGAAGTTGGTTACATGGGTTGCAGAACTAGAGTAATGGGAAATGTTGTTGATCCTAATAAAGCTATAACTCCTGGAAGAGGTAATCTTTCATTTACTTCAATTAACTTAGTAAGATTAGGTATAAAACATGGTATTTTAAATAATAAAAAACCTGATTTTGATAGTTTTTATAAAGAACTTACTGAAATGATGGATCTAGTAAAAGATCAATTACTTGAAAGATTTGAACTTCAATGTAAGAGAAAAGTATATAATTTTCCATTTTTATTAGGACAAGGTATTTGGATAGATTCTAAGAATTTAAAAACTAATGATAGAATTAAAAAAGTTTTAAAACAAGGAACTCTTAGTATTGGTTTTATAGGACTTGCTGAATGTCTTAAAGCTTTAGTGGGTGAACATCATGGAGAAAGTAAGAGTGCTTGGAATAAAGGTTATGAAATAATAAAATTTATGCGTGATAGATGTGATTACTATTCTAAAGAATATAAACTTAATTTTACCTTACTTGCTACTCCTGCAGAAGGACTATCTGGTAGGTTTACTGCTATTGATAAGTCTATTTATGGTAAAATAAAAGGTGTTACTGATAGACAGTATTATACTAACTCTTTCCATATTCCAGTTCATTATAAGATTACAGTAGATAAAAAGATAAAAGCAGAAGCACCATTTCATGCTTTAACAAATGCTGGACATATTACTTATGTAGAACTTGATGGTGATCCTACTAGCAATGTTGCAGCTTTTGAAAAAATAGTAAAACAAATGAAAGAACAAGGAATAGGGTATGGAGCTATAAATCATCCTGTTGATAGAGATCCAGTATGTGGCTTTACAGGAGTTATTGATGATATTTGCCCTGGATGTGGTAGAACAGAAAATGATGGTGTAGGTTTTGAAAGAATAAGGCGTATAACAGGATATTTAGTAGGTACAGTAGATAGATTTAATAATAGCAAAAGAGCAGAAGAAAGAGATCGTATTAAACATAATAAAGTTCATGAAGATTAGACTAGCAGATGCTAATATCTTAACAGATAGTATAGTAGATGGCGAAGGCTTAAGAGCAGTTATTTGGACCCAAGGATGCTCTCATAATTGCAAAGGATGTCATAATCCAGAAACCCATGATTTTACAAAAGGAATAGAAAAAGATGTTGAAGATGTAAAAGAAGAGATAAAAAAATTAACACTTCAAGATGGAATAACCTTATCTGGAGGAGATCCTTTTTTTCAAGCCGAAGCATCATATGAAATAGCTAAGTATGCTAAAGAACAAGGCTTAAATGTATGGGCTTATACAGGTTTCTTGTTTGAAGACTTACTAAAAAATGAAAAAATGAAAAAACTTTTAAAATATATAGATGTTTTAGTAGATGGTAAGTTTCAAATAGAAAATAAAAGTCTAAGTATAAAATTTAGAGGTTCTACTAATCAAAGAATAATTAATGTTCCAAAATCATTAAAAACAGAAAAAGTAGTACAAATAAAAAAATACGATCAAAAGAAGAATAAACCAAAGAAAGTGTTATATGTATGATAGATAATTATATGTTATATAAAAACTTACCTACTTTAGATTTGCATGGAGAAACAAGGTTTTCAAGTAGAGTTTTATTAAAAGAGTTTATAAATGATAATAAAAAACTTAATAATAAACTTATAATAGTTATTCATGGTGTAGGAAAAGGAATAATTAAAGAAGAAATACATAAAAACTTAAAAACAAATAAAGATGTAAAAGCATATAAACAAGACATATTTAATAAAGGAGTAACCATTATAGAGCTTAATTAAAGAGTTTTATATGGTAACTCTTTTATTATGAAAAATTTAAGTTAAGGTAAAATTTTAAATTTGTTAAAATTATGACAATAAAAATAAAGGATATAAATAATAGAAAGAAAAATACTAAAACTCTTTATCTAAGAAAGAAGAATAATGTGATATAATAGATAATGAAAAATGGTTTTTTATTGATAAAGATTATTTTGAAAAACTACTTGAAATAAATAGCAATTTGTATAAATCAACTTCTAGTTCGTGTTAAAAGTTAAGTAATTATTATATGATAAAATTTCTTAAAGCCTTATTTTATAAGAGATTTTTGTTAATTGCTTTTTGCATTTTTAGACGAGTTTTTAATAGTAAGTTACTTAAAATATAGGTAATAACGACTTATGATAAACTATGGAAAGGATGTGAATTATGTTAGAAAAAAATTTT
>CAZBFY010000078.1:0-5221 GCA_964491445.1 uncultured Mycoplasma sp. | reverse complement strand
ATTTAAGAAAAATAAAGTTATAAAAGAGATAAAATTAGATAAAGCTAATCAGAACAAAGTTAATTTAGTTTTAAAAGAAGATTTAAGTGTTACTTTAAGAAAGGGTACAAGTGATAAGAATTATACATATGATATTAAACTAAATGAAATAGAATATCCTGTTAAGAAAGGTTCAACTTTAGGTATTTTATATTTAAAAGATGGAGATAAAGTAATTAAAGAAGTAGAGCTTGTAAGTGATAAGGATATAAGTAGAGCTAGTTTTTTTAAACAGTATTTAAGGGTAATTAGAAGTTTTGTTACAGGAGAGGTTAATTAAGATATTTAGTTTATTTTATTAATACATAGAGACTTTTATAAGAGTTTTTATGTTTTTATTTTTATTAAGTATTATTAGTTTTAATATCTTATTCTTGTTTATAGTTTAATTAGATAAAATAAGTGTAGATGATAACTTTCTATAAAAATAATATTAAAATTGTATGAAAAATGTTAAAAATTAGAATATTATTGTTATTTTTTTATTTATAAGTGTTTTTGCTTTTTACTTAACTGCAACTGTTATTTTTTATTAAGTTTTTTTGAGTTTCGATAAAAATTTTTAAAGTTGCCAGAAAATAAAGTTAAAACTAGTATTTACACTAAACAATTATAGATTTGTTAAAAGTATGATAATAAAAGTAATAGATATAAATAATAAAAAGAAAAATACCGAAACTCAAGAAGTTTTTTAATTGTTTTTTTATTTGTTACGTGTTATACTCTAATTAAAGTAGGTGAGGTAAGTGAATAAGAAGATTATATTATTTGTTATATCTATACTATTTATTACTTTTGGTATCGTTCTTGTATTTATTAGTTATAACAAATATGTTACTGTTTCTTATATTGTAGATGGTAAGACTATTAGTTCTTATAAAGTTAGAGTTAATGATATTATTGATGTTCCAGATTCTCCATCTTTGGATGGTTATGTTTTTAAAGGTTGGTATTATAAAAATAAAAGATTTGATTTTACTGAGCCAGTTGATAAGGATATAGTTTTAGAGGCAAAGTGGGAAAAGATAATAGAGGATGTTAATACTGGTGATAATTTAGAAGATAAAGATTATAAGTCTTCTATTAAGAATAAAGATAAATCTTTTGGTAAAGATTCTAATAAAGTTAATAATAATTATTCTAGTAAAGATAGTAATAGTTTTGTTAATAATTCTTCCGATAGTAATTCTAATAATAAATCTAATAATAAATCTAATATCTTTTATAATGTTTCGTTTGTAGTAGATAATAAAGTTGTTAAAACAAGTAAAGCTTTAAAAGGTAGTAATATTTCTTTTCCTGATGTACCTGTAAAGAGTGGTTATACTTTTAAAGGTTGGTATGTTGGTAATAAAAAGATTAGTTCTAATTATAAAGTTAATAAGAATACTAAAGTTATAGGAGTTTGGGATAGTTATACTTATTTAATTGAGCTTATAGATGGTGATGATAGGTCTGTTAATAGAAAGGTAAATGTTTATAAGAATGGTAAAGTTATAGTAGCAAAAGCTATATATGGTAATTATGGTGGTTATAAAGATTATAAGCTTGGTGTTTGGTCTGATAGTTTAAATGCTTTGAAGATTGCTAGTAATGCACAGTTTATGAAATCTACTAATATAAAAGTTGAATTAAGTAATGGTTTGGTGGTGAAGGTATATGAAAAGTAGTTTGTTAGTTAAAAAGTTTATGGACAATAAGTATACTGTTATATTATTATTTTTATCTATAATTGTTTTAGTTTTTGGAATAAGTAAGTTTACTAAGAGTAGTTTTGCTCTTTCAAATGAAGAGAGTATAGGGGATACTGCTAGTGATGAAGTTATTTATATTATTGGAGAGCATTTGTTTACTGAGAATACTTCTTATATTTCTTCAAAGATGATGATGTATGCTGCTAGGACTATTTCTGTTCCTGCTGGTGTTTCTGGTAGAGATGGTTTAGATTATATGAATGTTTATATGCGTGATTTGGAAGGTAACTGGCTTGATGCTTTATCAGGAGAAATTGTTGATTTTAATAGTATTAATGTTGATATTAAGTACAAAGATTTAGAAAGATATTATAAGACAAGTGCTTCTGTTAGTAATGCTCTTGATATGGAAATTGCTTTACTTGATGAACATATAACTTCGATAAATATTGTTAGTGATTTTGAAACTGATAAAGTGTTTAGTATAAGTAAGGATGTTACTATCAATGGAAATGGTCATAAAATTACTTTGAAGAATGGTTCTGATAGTAGTAATATATTTAAGATAGTAGATTCTAATGTTTCTATTCGTGATTTGAGTTTTACTGGTAGTGATATTGCTATACTTGTTAAGGGTTCTAATGTTTCTTTAAGAGGAAATATTGATTTTTCTTCAAATACTAGTGCAGGTGTTAAGGTAATTAAGGGTACTGGTAATCCTTTACTTGATATGGAATATGCTAATGTAATTAATAATTCTGAAGATATACTTAAACCTACTGTTATTGAAGAAGGTGTATCTAATTGTGTTAAGACTAAGTTAAGAAAAGTTTCTGATGTTTCTTTAGGAATTAACCATTATTATTTTAAGTCTTCGTTAAAGAGTGAGTGGAGTTCTGTAGGTAATGTAATTACTAAGGATGATGTTATTTTATCTGTTGGAGATTCTGTTGATTATAAAGTTGATGGATATAATGGTAAATGGATGGTATTTGGAGTTTCTGATAATCAAATATTATTAATGTCTGAAGATAATGTAGAGAGTGCTATTTCTTTAGATGGTAAAAATGAAAATTTTGCTGCTAGTAGTATTGATAAATTAAATAATTTGTGTAGTAAATATGGAAAGGGTACTTATGCAAATAAAGCAAGAAGTATTACTATTGAAGATATTAATAAGTTAACTGGTTATGATCCTGTGTTGTTTAATTATGGAAAAGGTACTGACTGGGAATATGGTAATTCTATTACTTATAATATTGGCGATAAGGTTTATACAAGAACTAGTAATTATTATTCTTATTCTAGTTCTGAAGTTACTAAGATTAAAAAAGGAGATGCTATTTATAATTTGATATTTGGTAAAGATGGTAAAGCTTCTTACTGGGTTGCTTCTAGTTTTGTTAGGACTTTTAACAGTTATTTTAATGAAGGATTAAGGGTTGTTTCAGATGATGAAGTTCATAGAAGTTATTTACGTTTTTGTGATCGTCAGTGTACTGGAGAGACTTATTCAGATGGTGTTAAGGCAGTAGTTTATTTAGATAAAGACATAAGTTTAAAGAAGAGTGATGGTAATTCTGTAACTATTGTGAAATGATTTGGTTTTATTAATTTAGATTTACTTTTATATAAAAAATTGTTATTCTTTAAATAAGAAAAGGTGATTAGATGGGTATAGAATTATATGAACATAATAAAGAGGCTTATGATAAAGTAATAAAGAGTTTTGAAGAAGATAATAAGTGTTGTATTATTCATCCTACTGGTTCTGGTAAGAGTTATATTGCTTTAAAATGGCTTAATGATAATAAAGATAAAAAAAGTCTTATTGTTACTTCTTCTCTTGCTATAATATCTCACTTTGAGAGGATAATAAGAGAAAATAATATGAGTTTGGAGAAAGATTTTCCTGATTTAAAAATAATTACTTATAGTGCTTTAATGAAGAATCCTCATCAAAGTTATGATAATATAGTACTTGATGAGTTTCATAGAGCAGGAGCAGATAAATGGGGTAAGGCAGTAAATACTCTTTTAGATACAAATAGTAATGCTAGAGTACTTGGAATGTCTGCGACTCCTGTTAGATATTTGGATAATAAAAGAGATATGTCTTCTGAATTATTTGAGGGAAATGTTGCATCACATATTACTTTGCCTTATGCTATTGCTACGGGAATATTACCTCCTCCTACATATATAAATGCTATTTATTCTTTTAAAGATGATATTGATAATTTGGAAAAGAAAATAAGTAATATAAAAGATAAAAATGAAAAAGATATGCTTGAAGTAGAGCTTAAAAAAGCAAAAAGGTTAATAGAGGAAGCAGATAATTTATCAGAAGTATTTGAAAAATATATGACAAAAAGTGATGGTAAGTATTTAGTGTTCTGTAGAGATATAAAGCATTTAGAAAACATGGTAAAAGAAGCTCATAATTGGTTTTTAAATATAAACGATAATATTGATATAAGTTATATTCATTCAGAAGAAGAACATGAAATGAATAAGTATACTTTAGATAGGTTTTATAATATAAAAGGTAATGGTTTAAAACTGTTATATTCTGTTGGAATGTTAAATGAGGGTATGCATGTTGAAGATATAGATGGGGTAATAATGTTAAGACCTACTAGTTCTCCTATTTTATATATGCAACAACTTGGGAGAGCTCTTACAACTGGAGTGGATGGTAAACCTTTGGTATTTGATGTTGTAAATAATATAAAATGTTTAAAAGATATAGAATTTTTAAGGGATGCAGTAATAAAGGTTATGCACTGCAAGGGTAAATCAAAAAAAGAAATTGATAATATGATAAGGTCTTTTTCCATAATAGATGATTATAAGAATATAGTGGATTTAATCGAAGAGCTTGAAATAAATGCAACTTATGGTTGGAATGAGAATTATGAAAAATTAAAGAAATTTTATGAAGAACATAAAAGATTTCCGACCCGAACAGAAGAATGTGGAGTATGGCTTCATACTCAAAGAGAAAAAGCTAAAAATAAAAAAGGAAAAAATAACCTTTCTAAAGAAAGATGTCAAAAACTAGAAGAAATTAATAAAGACTGGAGTAATGATGTATACGAAAAAAATTGGAATGAGAATTATGAAAAATTAAAGAAGTTTTATGAAGAACATAAAAGATTTCCGACCAAAACAGAAGAATGTGGTAAATGGCTTAATAATCAAAGACAAAAAACTAAAAATAAAAAAGGAAAAAATAGCCTTTCTGAAGAGCAATTAAAAAAATTAGAAGAAATTGATAAAGACTGGATAGATGGTAGAAAGAAAGTGGTTTCAATAGTTAATAAGTCTAATGAAGTGAATGCAATAAAGAGAAAGGGTTAATTAGAGATAATAGTTTTAGTATGTTTGTAAATAGTTCTTGTTAAAAAAGTTTAAGTTTTGCTTGATTTTATTGTGATTTTTAAGTTAAAATGTCCTATTTTAGAAAAAGTATTTACAAGTTAAAA
>CAZBFY010000077.1:2672-5226 GCA_964491445.1 uncultured Mycoplasma sp. | reverse complement strand
ACTTTAAAAGTATGTCGTAACTACTATTTTACCCCTAAAAATTTTTTACACCCAAAATCTATCCCTCATTTATACTACTAATAATCTTATACCTAAGCTCCATATCATCTTTATTAGTACTCTCCAAAAACACTATAGAATCTTTACTAGCCTGCAAAAGAATCTTAAAATCTTCTTTTAAATTAGCTATCTTAAAAGACATATCCCCACTTTGCTTAGTACCAAACAAATCACCATGACCACGCAATTTAAAATCTTCTTCACTTATTTCAAAACCATTATTAGTCTTAGTCATAATCTTAAGTCTTTCAGTATCACTATCACTAATAAGTATACACTTTGATTCCAAAGAATTTCTACCAACTCTCCCTCTCAACTGATGAAGAGTAGAAAGTCCAAACCTATTAGCATCAAATATAACCATCATTGTAGTATTAGGAACATCAACTCCAACCTCAATAACAGTAGTACTAATCAAAATCTGAATATTATTTTCTAAAAATTCATCCATTATTTTTTCTTTATCTTTATTTGCTAACTTACCATGCACAACCCCAATATTATACTTACTACCAAAAGCAAGCTCCATTTTATCTTTTAAATCATTAACAGTAGTTAAATCTAAACTCTCACTTTCTTCAATTAAAGGTGCTATTACATACACTTGATGATTATCCTTTAACTCATCATACATCATATGTAAAACATCTTTCATTTCACTATTACTTTTTAAATACGTAACAATAGGTTTTCTACCACTAGGTAAATTCTCAATAGTAGATATATCCATATCCCCATAAATAGTCATAGCATATGTTCTAGGAATCGGAGTAGCAGACATATATAAAACATCTGGCTTATTACCCTTTTCCCTTAAAATAGTTCTCTGAAGAACCCCAAAACGATGTTGCTCATCAGTTACAACAAGCCCTAAATTCTTAAAAATAGTATCATCTTGTATCAAAGTATGAGTACCTATTACTAAATCAATTTCTCCACTCTCTAACTTCTTATGAATAACATCCTTATCCTTTTTAGATAAAGAACCTACCAAAAGCTCAACATGAAGTCCAAAACCACTTAATAACTTACAAATACTATCAAAATGTTGATTAGCAAGTATTTCTGTAGGAACCATCAAAGCCCCTTGAAATCCACTTAAATAATTTGCATACAAAGCAATAACAGAAATAATAGTCTTACCACTACCAACATCACCTTGAAGTAATCTATTCATTATTTTCTTAGAATTCATATCAGAAAGTATTTCATCTAAAACCTTAACCTGATCATCGGTAAGCTTAAAAGGCAAACTATTTATAAAAGAATTAATTTTATCTAAATCATAATTTCTCTCAATACCATTATCCTTACTCTTATTCTTAATCTTCAAATAATTAATCTTAGTCATAAAAAGAAATAATTCCTCATACTTTAACCTAAACATAGCATCTTTCAACTTATCTCCACTCGGAGGATTATGAACAATATTAAGAGCAGTCTTCTTATTTAAAAAACCATACTTATCTATAAAAAACTTAGGTATATAATCTACTATATCATTTCCATATTGCATAAGAGCAGTATTAATAAAACCTGCAACTGTCTTAGAATTTATACCAGCAGTACCATGATAAACACTCTCTATTTTCTCACCCTTAGGTAAAAGACCAAGTCTAATATCAGATGCAACTATTATATTCTTAGACTTCTCAAACTTACCAAATACAGTTATATTAGTACCAACAGATAAAGACTTCTTCAAAAACGCTCTATTAAAAATAGATACCCCAACTACTTTACCATCACTAGTAACAACCCTAATATTCATCTTATTTAAATTACCTTTTAATCTAACTAAAATCGGAGCACTATCAACCTTTCCATCTATAATAACCTTATCAAACTCACTTGCAGACGATAAATCAGTCTTAACAACCCTCTCATACCTAAAAGGATAATGAGTTACTAAATCGTCAACATTCATAATTCCAAGTTTATTAAATAACATTTTAGTTCTTGGTCCAACACCTTTTACTTTATCTAAAGTTATCAATGCTACCACTTCCTTTTTCTTTCAAATTATATCACATTACAACAATTTTTTCAAAAGAAATTTTTAAGTAGCAAACAATAAACTACTCCTTATTAGGCTTACAAAACTCTTCTCTTACTTTCTTTTCTAATTCCTCACATAACTTTTTATTTTCCCTTAACAAAGCCTTAACATTTTCTTTACCTTGTCCTATTTTATTACCGCCATAAGAGTACCAAGCACCACTTTTATCAACAATACCAGCCTCTACTGCAAGATCAATTATCTCACTTTCCTTAGAAATTCCAAGACCATACATAATTTCAACTATCGCCGATTTAAAAGGTGGTGCAACTTTATTTTTAACAACCTTAATTACAGTCTTATTACCAATAACACTATCACTAGCCTTTAACTGTTCTCCACGTCTTACATCAAGTCTAATAGTAGAATAAAACTTAAGAGCCCTACCACCAGGAGTAGTCTCTGGATTTCCAAACATTACTCCAACTTTTTCAC
>CAZBFY010000077.1:0-2662 GCA_964491445.1 uncultured Mycoplasma sp. | reverse complement strand
ACAAGTAGTCTTAGTCTTATTAACAGTACCAGACAACTTTCTTAATGCCTGTGACATTAATCTAGCTTGAAGCCCAACATGAGAATCACCCATCTCACCCTCAATTTCAGCCTTAGGAACAAGAGCAGCCACTGAATCTATAACAACAATATCAACTGCCTCACTTCTAACTAATGCCTCACATATCTCAAGTGCTTGTTCACCAGTATCAGGTTGTGAGATTAAAAGCTCATCTATATTTACACCAAGCCTCTTAGCATAAACCGGATCAAGAGCATGTTCAGCATCAATAAAAGCCGCTCTACCACCTTTTTTTTGAACCTCTGCTATTGCATGAAGAGCAACTGTAGTCTTACCACTAGACTCAGGCCCAAAAATCTCAATTATTCTTCCCTTAGGAAAACCATTAACACCAAGTGCTAAATCAAGAGCAAGTGAACCACTAGAAGTCACTTCAACCTCCATATTATTATTTTCACCAAGTCTCATTATAGAACCCTTACCAAATTGTTTTTCTATATCCGCTAAAACTTGATCTAAAGTCTTATCTTGTTTAATTTCTTTCTTCGCCATAATTAATCCTCCCTAACTGTATTCATCATACACCAAGTTTTAAGACTTGTCAATACTTTTAGCAAACATTTGTTTGTTTTAAATTTGGGGTAGTATTTAAGCCAAAAAAATAAAAATTCCCTAAGAGAAATTTAAAATTTCACAGGAATTTTGGAAAACAAAATACAACTTTTACTATTTAGACTCAAACTCAGAATACAACAATTTCTTATTTAAATTGTAATACTCTACCATCGAAACAAGAGACATTAAAGTACCAAAATATAAGAAAAACTTAGAAATTTGAAGTCCAAATAACTCAAATGGTAAATTATAGAAAAATGTCATAATAATACCTATCATAAGACAAGCAGCCTTTATTTTACCACTCATCTTAGCAGCCTGAACATTACCCTTAGTAGCAACATTCATCCTAATAGCATCCACAATTATATCTCTTACAATAACAACAACAGGAATAAACGCAGGAATAAAGCCTTGTGATGCAAATATTATAAGAACAGAATTAACCAAAACCTTATCAGCTATCGCATCAGAAAACTTACCAAAATCGGTCACCTGTTTATTCTTTCTCGCTAAATAACCATCAAAATAATCAGTTATCGAAGCAATTATAAATATAAAACCACATAATATATATCTAACATCAACTAAAATATTATGATATAAAAAAGTCTTAAACTCAAAACCTATCCTATAAAACGGAAATAATAACAAAATCATTATTAAAACCGCAAGTATTAATCTCAAAAACGTCAATTTAGTAGGTACATTAAATTTCATACAATCCTCCTATAAATATATATTTCTTAGTAACAAGTAAAAAATAACAAGTATAATCAAAGCAGAAATCAAAATAAACACCAAAGTTAAATTTTTCTTTTTCTCAACCTCTATAGTATAAGGAGTCCTTATTTTCTTTTCATTTTTTTTATTATCCTGTTCCTGCTTTAATCTCTCTTTAATATCCTCAATACTTATTTTTGAAGTTTTTTCAAATAAAAAATCATCCAAATCTCCAAGCAATTTCTCATCATCAAGCCCTAAATACTTAGCATATAGTTTAACCATATCTTTAAGTTCTAATATATCTTTAAAAACTTTATGATTACCACTTTCTAAACTCTCAATTAAAAGAACCTCTTTATTCAAATCACTAGCAACTTCACTAGTAGTAATACCAATTTCCTCACGTTTTTCTTTAAACTCTTCTCCAATTTCTTTCATAATACACCTCTTAAAGTATAAAAAAATAACATTTAATAAGCCATGTTCTGTACCTAATAATAGGTGGCAAACATTTATCTATCTTACGATCCTTGACTAAAGTTCATTTCCCTTGTCAAAGCTCCCCTACCATAATTTGGGTTTCTCACTTGTGGGGTTTACCACGTTCCACTCATATCATTTCTAATATGCATCGTCTCTATGGCACTTTTACATCTACTAAAACCATATTAAAAACTTAGGTTTATTCGAAGCCGTAGGAATACTCCCCCTAAGGTTATTTTTTCCCTTAGCACAAACACTAAAAACATCTCAGTTTTTGTGAGCATGGACTTTCCTCTACAACCAAAGTTGCAGCGTTTGCCTAAAATGTTATTTATATTTTACTATTTTCACCAAAAACAACTTTTTCCAAATTAGAAATTCTCTTTAAAATATCAACATTATTAACAACTTGAGTATTACCTTGAGAAGCCTTAGCTATCTCAACATTCACACTAGCATCTCTAAGCTCTTTCTTAAGTCTTATAACCTCTTCAGTTAACCTATCCTTTTCCATCTCTTGCTTCTTTATTATATCAATAAATATTCCATAATCTGCAATAATCAAATCAAGAAACTGATCAACCTCTTTAAGTCTATAACCCCTTGTATCAATTTTAAACTCTTTTTCCAAAATATCTTCTTGGCTCAAATTAAGATTTCCTGAGTTCACTTGCTCCACCAACCTTTACATCTATATTTTAAGAAAAAAAACTACATTTGTCAACAGACTTATATTTGAGTTTCGGCTTTTTACAAAAAAATTAGTAATATTAACATAAATTATAGATTTCTTATTACATATATCTATATTTTTTTC
>CAZBFY010000076.1:0-5484 GCA_964491445.1 uncultured Mycoplasma sp. | reverse complement strand
AGTGATAAGAATACTGATTTTATGCATTCTAGTAGTTTTTCTGTATACTGCATTATAAGTGGTAAATTGTTGTTATATATAGACGTATCATAAGTATTAGTGCCACTATATAACATTCCAAGTATTAGAACCATTATTTTTGGGCCTACTGCACATAGTCCTATTAGTCCAAATGTATCATTTTTTGTATTACTATCTGTTCTAAATGCTGTAAGTCCTATTCCTAAAGCAAGTATAAATGGAACACTTATAGGTCCTGTTGTTACTCCACTTGAATCAAATGATATTGGTATAAAACTTTTATCTGCGAATGATAACAGGGCAAATACTATCATATAACTAATGATAAGAATTGTTCTAAGATTTAGTTTAAATAGTATTTTTATAGCTGCTATCATAAGCATTATACCTACACCTATACTTATAGTAAGTATTAAGGTAGTGGTAGGAATACTTGGTATTTGTTCTGCAAGTACTCTTAAATCTGGTTCTGCGATGGTAATCATTATTCCTATAAGAAGTATCACCCCAAGAATAATTTTTATTTTTTTACTTTGTATCAAAGCACTTCCTATTTTTTCTCCGATCATCATCATAGAAAGATCTGCTCCGAATGTAAATAAGCTAATTCCTATTATTAAAAGAATAGAACTTATTAAAAATGAAGTTATTATAGTTTTATCTAGACCAAATAAAATAGCTATTACAGAGACTATTACACATATTGGTATTACTATTATTGATGTTTCTTTAAAACTTTTTTTTAAATTATCTATCATTATTAATCACCCAATATTATTTTATCATGTATTTATTTATTTTAAAAGTTTGAGTTTTTGGGAAAGTGGTTTTACTATAAATGCATATAAAATGAAAGAAAAGCTTGTAGTTTAAAAAAATTAAAAGATCTGGGAGATTAAACAATATGGATATGTAATAGAGTATAGCAAAGGGCTAAAGTTATTAATTTTAAATATAGTAATGAGTTTAAAAAATTCTATAGAATTAAGTTATATGAATAGATATTACTTATTAATTAAAAGTAGAAAAGAAATAATAATAATATAAAATTTATGTTAATATTATCAAATTGGTTGTAAAAAGTTAAAAATAAAAATATAGTAAATTGACAGGTTTAAGGAAAAATGATATAATTTTCCTAGAAAAAGGAAATGATGTGTATGAATAATTATGATAAAATTTTAAATTATGCTAGTAAAAATAATGGATATATTACTACTAAAGAAGCAGAAATTTTAGAAATTAATAGTACTTTTTTGAGTAATTTAGTGAGTAGTAAAAAATTAGAAAGAGTTGGAACAGGTATTTATAAATTGCCTGAATATCCTATTGATAACTTTTATATTTTATCTAAAAGTAGTAAAAATATGTGTTATTCTCATGCTACTGCTTTATATTTACATGATATGTCTGATAGAATTCCATTAGTTTATGATGTTACTGTGCCATATAATTATAGTGGTAATTTATTAAATAATGAAAATGTATCTTTAAGATATGTAAAAGATGATATTTTTGTTTTAGGTATAATTGATATAAAAACTATTAATGATTTAACAGTTAAGTGTTATGATTTGGAGAGAACTTTATGTGATATTATTAAAGATAAAAATCGTATGGACAAAGAAATATATTCTAAAGCATTAAAAGAATATGCAAGAAATAAAGATAAGAATATTTTAAGACTAGTTAAATATGCTAAAAAATTAGATATTGAAGAAGAAGTTGTTGAATTAATGGAGGTTTTATTGTAGATGAATTCAGATAAATTAAATTGTATTATTAAGAAAAAGTCTAAAGGTAATAACAATTTAGCACACCATCTTCATCAAATGTTTTTCTTTGAACATGTATTAATGAGATTAGAAAAAAGTAAGTATAGAGATAATATAATTTTAAAAGGAGGAGTTTTACTTTCCTCTATTATAGGAGAAAAGTTAAGAACGACTAAAGATATTGATGCTACTTTAAAAAGTTTACCATTAAATATAGATAATATTAAAAATATATTTGAAGAAATATTATTTATTGATATAGGGGATAATGTTAGTTTTGAAATAGTTAGTATTAAAGATATTAGATTAGAAACTGAATATGGTGGATTTAAAATAAATGTTAAAGGAACTTTTGATAAAATTAGAACTAATTTCTTTATAGAAATAACAACAGGAGATATTATAACACCTAGGGAAATAAAGTTTAAATATAATTCTATATTTGAAGATAAGAAAATAAATATTATGGCTTATACACTTGAAACTATAATTGCAGAGAAATTTGAAAGTATTATTAGTAAAAATATAACTACTACCAGAGCTAAAGATTTTTATGATTTGTATATGTTAATGAGTAATAATAAAAGTGATATTAATAATAGAAACTTGGTTAGAGCCGTTGAAAAATACTTTTAATAAAAGAAATACTGAATTTGATATAGATAATCTTAAAGAAATAATAGAGTTACTTAGTAATAGTAAAGTTTTAAAAAGAGTGTTCACTGATTATCAAGAAAAGTTAGAGTATACTAAACAGGTTAAATTTGAAAATACAATTCATGCTATAAATGATATAGTTGATATTTTAGAACACGAATTAATTAAAATATAATATAAAAATTGGTGTTTTTTAGATATAATTTTATATGATAAAGCTAAAGTATTAATTTTAAATAAGTAATGAGTTTAAAAAATTCTATAGAATTAAGTTATATGAATAGATATTACTTATTAATTAAAAGTAGAAAAGAAATAATAATAATATAAAATTTATATGGTTGTAAAAGTAGAAACTAAATTAAAAGTTTTTGCTTTATTTTATATTTAGTTATATACTTATTATAGTAGGTGGTAGTTGTGAAAGGTATAATTAGTAAATTAGAAAGTAAAATAGTATTATCTTATGATGAGTTAAATGATCTTTTTATGGGATATTTAAATGATAAAGTAAGTGATGATGATATGACTTATGTTTTAAGACTTATATGTAAGAATGGTCTTAGTAATGAAGAGATATTTTCTCTTACTGATATTTTTATTAATAGTGGTGATGTTTTTCCTAAAAATTCATCTTTTATAGATAAACACTCTACTGGGGGTGTTGGAGATAAAACAACTTTAATAGTTCTTCCTATTCTTGCTAGTTTAGGGGTTAAAATATCTAAGATGAGTGGTAGGGCTCTTGGGTATACTGGGGGTACTATTGATAAGCTTGAATCTATAGGTGTTAAGACCAATTTGAGTAAGAAAGAGTTTTATGACTGTATTGGTCAGTGTAATATGGTTATATCTTCACAAACTGATAATTTGTGTCCTCTTGATAAAAAGGTTTATGCTTTAAGGGATGTTACTAATACTACTAAGTCTATAGCTTTAATAGCAGTTTCTATCATGAGTAAAAAGATAGCAAGTGGAGCAGGTAAGATACTTATTGATATAAAAGTTGGTAAGGGTGCTTTGGTTGAGAATAAAAAACAAGCTAGAGAGCTTGCTGATATTATGATAGAAATTGGTAAGAAGTATGATAGAAAAGTTATATGTATGATTACCAGAATGGATAATCCTTTGGGTGATTTTGTTGGTAATAAATTAGAGGTTTTAGAGGTAATTGATATATTAAAGAATAATAAGTTTAATAGTCTTAGAACTTTATGTATAGAAATGGCTAGTTTGATGTACTCTATGAGTAAGAATATTGATATAAAGGTTGCTAGGGATAGGGTTAATTATTCTATATCTAGTGGTAATGCTTATAAATCATTTGAGAAGTTTGTGTTATTACAGGGTGGTGTTCTTCCTACTTCTAATAATGATAATTATTATGAAATAAAATCTAATAAGAGTGGTTATATAAAAGAGATTAATAGTATGATTATAGGGAATACTTCAATGAGGGCTGGTGCTGGTAGAATAAATAAAGGTGATAAGATAGATTTTGCGGCTGGAGTAGTTTTATGTAAGAATGTTTCTGATTATGTAAAGAAAGGTGATGTTTTATTAAAAATATATGGTAAGATAGTAGATTTTGATTATAGTGCTTATAAGTTTTCTATGTTTAGACCATTTAAAAGAAATATAATTATTGATGTAGTAGAGTAGTATTATTATCTATGTTTTACTTTATTATTATTTATTTGTTCTAATAGGGATATTATTTCTTTATCAAGCTCATTTCTTTTATTTATTAGAATTATTAGTTTATCTTTTAAAATATTAAGTTTTTCTATGTCATTATTATTTGATATTTCTTGCGACTTTTCTATGTTTTTTAGATTATTCTCATAGTATTTTATATAAAAGTCTCTTAAGTAACTATGTCTATTATCAAGATTTGTAATTATGTCAATCATTTTACAAGTACTTTGTTTTTCTAGTATCATTTCTGTTAGTTTACTAAAACTATATTCTCCGAAACCTAGGGTAATAGTATCTTTTTTTAGTTGTGTTTTTTGAAAGGTTTTAGTATATTCTTTTTCTAATAAAATATCATTATTTAAGGGGATATTCAAGTATTTATATTTTAATATATCTTGAAATGCTTTGAATTGTATTTTTCTATTTATATCTTTTGTTATGTTATTAACGTTACAATTAATAAAGTCTTCTACTGTGAATATTCCTTTTTTGTTTAGACTAGTTATTGTTAAATTACCTTTTGGTTTTTTGTTAAAAATAGTTTCTTCGTTTAGTCTTGTTTTTATATCCATATGATCCCTCTTTAACTATCTACTATAGCATAGATTTTGTAATTATTTTAATTTTTTTAGAAATTTTATTTTAAATCTTTAAGTTTGGTATTGTCCGTGATATAATTTAGTAAAGGAGTTGATTTTATGAATAATTTTTGTCCTAATTGTGGAACTGAGTTAAAGAAAGATGCTTCATTTTGTAGTAAATGTGGTAGTAAGATAGGTGTTTCTAGTAATGTTTATACTGGTGAGGTTGTAGGAAATGGTACAAATCCTAAGTCTAAGATTGCTGCAGGACTTTTGGGTATATTTTTAGGAGCTTTTGGAGTTCATAATTTTTATTTAGGTTATACTGGTAAGGCTGTTGCTCAACTTTTAATTACAGTTTTATCTTGTGGCTTTTTATCTTTTGTATCTTATATTTGGGGATTAATTGAGGGAATACTTATTCTTACTGGTTCTATTAATATTGATGCTGAAGGAAATAGTTTAGTTGATTAATAAGAAGTTTATTTTCTTTATATTTTTAATACTACTTGTATTTGGAATACTGGTAGTATTTGTTTTTGATGTATCTTGTGTTTTTAAGAGTATATTTGGTATTTCTTGTCCTGGTTGTGGTCTTACTAGAGGTTTTAGAGCTTTATTAAATGGAGATGTTATTACTGCTTTTCATTATAATATTTTAACTATTCCTATGTTTTTGTTTTTATTTATTTTTTGTATTGTTAGTATTTACAGCCTTATATGATATTTTACTTTAATTGTACTCCAAAAGG
>CAZBFY010000075.1:0-5491 GCA_964491445.1 uncultured Mycoplasma sp. | reverse complement strand
ATAAAAAACTCTGAAATCTCTAATTTCAAAGTTTTTTAAGAAATTTATTATTTTTTATAGTGGGTGGTTCTTTATATTTTTATTTGTTACATTTTAATCTATTTTTTCTAAAATGAAATATAAAGTAAAATAGTCCTCCAAAAGCAATAAATATATAGAAACTAATACCTCTGAAAAGAATCATACCTGAAGTAGCTAGGAAAGTTCCGTATATAAAACTATTTATTTTTAATATTAAGCTTTCACTTATTCCTATTTCTCCTGGAAGTGGTACAAAATCACTAGCTAAGATTATACATATTTGAAAGGTAATAAGTTCTAAGTAAGAGAAATAATTTAGTCCAAATGAAATGTAAATAAAATAAGATATTGTTAATAAGCTTAGTCTTTGCAATATCATATATATAAGGCCTTCTAGTAGTATTATTGGTTTCTCTTTTGTGATATTGGCACATTTTTTATAGTCTTTTAGAGCATCTTCAAATTTTTTTATTATTTTTTCTTTATCTTTTATTATGTGTATTTTGTTTCCGAAGTTTATTATTTTTTTTATTATTTTTGGTAGTATTTGTTTTGAATATACCATTGCTAAGAAGAATATTATAACTAGTATATTTATCATTACTCCTAATATTATTAGTATGTTAAATAAAGTACTTATGTTAAATATTTCATTAAAGTATATTGGTATTAAGATAATTGCAAGTATTATTAGTGCTACTTTATATAAAATAGTATTAAGTAGTACTACTCCACTTGTTCTAAACATTATTCCATCTTTGTTCATTTCATACATTTGAATTGGTTGGCCTCCAGTACTAGATGGTGTTATTGCTGAGAAATATACTTCTGTAAAGAGATATCCGAAAGCTTTATACCAAGATATATTTTTTTTGAAGTGATGGAGTATTCTTTTTAGGAACAGTGCACCGAAGAATGAAAAAAGAAATACACATATAAAGGATACTAATATATATATATAAGTTTACATTGTTCTAGTGATTTTTTGAATTGTATAAGGGAATAATCTTTTAGGATAAAATAGTATGTTCCTATAAATAATAATAAAAATATTATTATAAATATAGCATATTTCTTTTTTGTTCTCATTTTATCACCAATATATAGAATAACATATATAAGTTTAAATATCTATAGTTGTTTTCTTACTCTTTGTAGGGCATTTTTTTCTAATCTTGATATTTGTGCTTGGCTTATACCTATTTCTTCTGCTATTTCCATTTGGGTTTTTCCTATTATGAATCTTTGATCTAATATGAATTGTTCTCTTTCGTTTAGATTTGATATTGCTTTGTTAACTGCAAGTCTTATATCTAAGTCTTCGTTTGAACTTTTATCTTCTACTTGATCAAATAGGTATATAGTATCTCCTCCATCGTTATATATTGGTTCAAAAAGACTGACTGGAGGTATTAAGGCTTCTACTGCATTCACTATGTCTTTTTCTTCTATTTCTAGGATATCTGCTAGTTCTTTATTACTTGGTTCTACTCCATTTTTTACAGTGAGTTCATCTTTTAGTTTTAAAACTTTATAAGCTATATCTTTTACGCTTCTACTTACTCTTATACTTGAATTATCTCTTAAGTATCTTCTTACTTCTCCTAGTACCATTGGAACGCAATATGTTGAGAATTTTACGCCATATGATAAATCAAAGTTATCTATTGCTTTTAATAGTCCTACACATCCTATTTGAAATAAATCATCCATGTTTTCATCTTTTTTGTTGAATCTTTTTAGAATTGATAATACTAGTTTTAAATTACCATTTACTAATTCTTCTCTTGCTTTTTTATTACCGTTTTTTAATTCTTGGAAGAGTTGATTCATTTCTTCACTGTTTAATACTTTTATATCATTAGTATTTATTCCTGTTATTTCTACTTTGTGTTTAGCCATATTAAAGACTCCTTTCATATCTATATTGATATAAAAAGAGTCTTTCTATTCAAATTATTTTTTATTTAATATATTTTTTAGATTTAAACTTGCTTTATATAAATCGTTTTTTGATATATTGTTATTACTTAAGTTATTTATTGCTTGTTTTGTTGTTATGTTATTTTTTATTATTTCGTTAATTAGGAGAGCTTCTAGGGAAATGGTTTCTTGTTGTTTTGTTATATTATTTATTTCTATTATAAAGGTGTATTCTCCATAAGTTGTTTTTTCATCGTTTTTTATTTTGTTTAGTACTTCTTCTGGGGTTCCATAGTAGTTTTTTTCATGGAGTTTTGTTAGTTCTTTAAAAATACTTATTACTTTTATATTTGTATTATTTTTTAGGAATTCTATTGTTTTTATTATTCTTTTTGGAGATTCATAGAATATATGAGTGTTTATGTTAGTGCTATTTAAATCATTAATTAGTTGTTTTTGCTTTTTGGTTTCTCTTGGGAAGAAGCCATGGAATGTGAATTTATCACTGTTTATACCGCTTACAGATAGTGCTGTTATACATGCTGATATACCTCCGATTGGTTCTACATTTATGTTTTTTTCTCTTAAGGTTTTTATTAAAGTGTAACCTGGATCGCAAATACATGGTGTTCCGGCATCTGATATCAGTGCTATGTTGTTTGTTTCTAGTTTTTTTATTATTTCTTCTGTTTTTTGATGTTCGTTAAATTTATGATAAGAGATTAGTTTGTTTTTTATATTATAGTGGTTAAGTAGTTTTATACTTG
Source organism: uncultured Mycoplasma sp. (assembly GCA_964491445.1). GTDB lineage: Bacteria > Bacillota_I > Bacilli_A > RF39 > UBA660 > UMGS1449. The sequence goes on along the minus strand of CAZBFY010000075.1, from coordinate 2,780 downwards.
TTCTTGTGTCTTCACATAAAATTATATCTACTTCTTTTAAGACTTTAATAGCTCTTTGGGTTATATCTTCTAAATTTCCAATGGGGGTTGCTATTACAAATAATGTTCCCATATAGTATCACCTTTTTTCTTTTTCTTCTACTTCTTGTTTTAGTTCGTTTAAGATATTTAGAGCTTCGATAGGAGTTATTTCAAGAGGATTTATTCCTTTTAGTTTTTTTTCTACTTTGTTGTTTTCTCCTTTATCGAAATCTAAGAATAAACTTGTTTGGGTATATACTTCTTTTTTTGTTTCTTTGCTTTCATATATATTTAGTATTTCATTTGCTCTTTTTATTATTTCATTTGGAAGATTAACTAGTGATGCTACGTGTATACCATAGCTTTTGTCTACTGCTCCTTTTTTTACTTTATGTAAGAATATTATTTTATCATTTTCTTCTTTGGCACTTACGTGGACATTTTTTAAATTTCTTAGGTTGTTTTCTAAAGAAGTTAGTTCATGATAGTGAGTTGAAAATAATGTTTTTGCTCCAATGTTATCATGGATATATTCTAATATTGCTTGAGCTAGGCTCATTCCGTCATATGTAGCAGTTCCTCTTCCTAGCTCATCAAATAGAATTAAACTGTTTTTTGTAGCTTTACTTACTGCATTGTTTGCTTCTTTCATTTCTACCATAAAAGTACTTTCTCCGCTTACTAAATCATCACTTGCTCCGATTCTTGTAAATATATTATCAAATATTGGAAGAGTTGCTTTTTTACATGGTACAAAGGATCCTATTTGGTTTAAGATTACTATTATTGCAAGCATTCTCATATAAGTAGATTTACCACTCATATTTGGTCCTGTTATTAAGAGAATGTGTGTTCTTTCGTCCATAACAACGTCATTAGTAACATAGTCTTTCTTTGATACAATTTCTACTACTGGATGTCTTCCATCTTTAATATTAATACTTCTTTTATCTGTTATTTCAGGTTTTACGAAGCTGTTTTGTTCTGCTACTGTTGTAAGCGATAAAATAACATCTAGTTCGCTTAGAACATCAGATACTTTTTGAATAATTGGGACATATTTTTTTACCTTGTCTTTTATTTCAATAAATAATTCATATTCTAGTGAGGTTATTTTTTCTTCAGCATTTAATATAAGATTTTCTTTTTCTTTTAGTTTTGGAGTAATGAATCTTTCACAATTAGCTAATGTTTGTTTTCTTTCGTATCCGAATTCTTCTTTTACTTGTTTTGCATTTCCCTTACTTATTTCTATGTAATAACCAAATACTTTGTTGTATCCTACTTTTAGGTTTTTAATACCTGTTCTTTCTCTTTCTTCATGTTCTAAATTTAGAATAAAATCTTTTCCTCCGCTTGATAGGTTTCTTAGATTATCTAATTCAGTACTGAAACCATCTTTTATTATGTTCCCCTCTTTTATAGCAATTGGAACTTCTTCTTTTATTGAGTTATCTAGTAGTATATATAAGTCTTCTAGGGTGTTAAAAGTTTTATCATAGTTTATATTATTTAGGATATTTTTTATATCTGGTAATACTTTTATAGAGTTTTTTAGTTGTAATAGGTCTCTTGCATTTACGTTTCCATATGTTACTCTTCCTGATAGTCTTTCTAAGTCATAAACGTTATTTAAAAGTTCTCTTAGTTCTTCTTTGTAAATAAATTCTGTTAGGAAAGTGGATATTAGATTTTGTCTTCTTAGTATTTCTTGTTTGTTGATAAGTGGGTTTTCTATGTATTCTTTAAGTAGTCTAGAACCCATTGCGGTTTTTGTTTTATCTAGGAGCCATAGTAATGAGTAAGTTCTTTCTTTTAGTCTTAGGGTTTCAACTAGTTCTAGGTTTCTTTTGGTGTGGATATCTAGATGTAATGTTTCGTTTTTCTTTTTTACTATTACTTTTTTTAGATGAGATAAGTCACCTTTTTTTGTATCTTCTAGATAGTATAGTAAGTGTTTTATGGATGTGGTAATTCTTATGTCTGTTACATCTTCATATATATAAGAGTAATTAGATGAGGAGTCATTATTAATTGTTACTAGAATATTGTAATTATCTCTTAGGGTACTTATTATTTCTCTATTTATTTTAGAGTTTACTATTACTTCTTTTAGTTCAAGTCTTACTATTTCGTTTATGATACTATCATTATCATAATCAATTAAAGTGGTATAGAATGATCCGGTTGTTATATCCGTATAACTAAGGGCATAACAGTGTTCGAAGTCGTAAACGCTTCCTATGTAGTTGTTTGTCTTTTCATCAAGCGAGGATGAGTCCATCATGGTTCCTTTGGTTACAACTTGGGTTACTCCACGTTCTACTACTCCTTTTTTATCTGGAGGTGTAAGTTGTTCACATATGGCAACTTTATAACCTTTTTCTACTAGTTTTTCTAGATATGATTCATATGCATGAAAAGGTATTCCACACATAGGAACTTTTTCATCTAAACCACAATTTCTACCTGTTAGGGTAAGTTCTAGAATTCTAGATGCTAAAATAGCATCTTCAAAAAACATTTCATAAAAATCTCCCAGTCTAAAAAAGACAATAGCATCTTCGTATTTATCTTTTATTTCCATATATTGCATCATCATTGGGGATAATATTCTTCTGTCAACTTCATTTCTTTTCATATACAACACCTTGTTTTATTATACTAGATTTTTTTTATTTTTTCTATTTAATTTAACTTTTTATCAGGACAAAATAATGAAAAGATTTTAAAATACTTAATGAAGTCAATAACTATAA
>CAZBFY010000074.1:0-5537 GCA_964491445.1 uncultured Mycoplasma sp. | reverse complement strand
CCTTGTCTTATATTTATTGATGAGATAGATGCAGTTGGTCGTCAACGTGGTACTGGTCTTGGTGGGGGTCATGATGAGAGGGAGCAAACTCTTAATCAACTTCTTACTGAGATGGATGGTTTTGGTGCTAATGAGGGTATAATTATTATTGCTGCTACTAATAGACCAGATGTTCTTGATCCTGCTCTTCTTAGACCTGGTAGATTTGATAGACAAGTTACTGTGTCTCTTCCTGATGTTAGTGAAAGAGAAGCTATTTTAAAAGTTCATGCTAAGAATAAGGTTCTTTCTAAGAATGTTACTTTGAAGTATCTTGCTAGTAGAACTTCTGGTTTTAGTGGTGCTGATCTTGAAAATTTACTTAATGAAGCTGCTCTTCTTGCGGTAAGACGTGATAAGAGTGAGATTACTATGAGTGAGATAGATGAGGCTCATGATCGTGTGTTAATGGGTCCTGCTAAAAAGAGTAGAAAAGTTAGTGATAAGGATAAGAAAATTACTGCTTATCATGAAGCTGGGCATGTTGTTGCAGGTATGAAACAAGAGAATTCTAATATTGTTCAAAAGGTTACTATTATTCCTCGTGGTATGGCTGGTGGTTATACTAATATTCAAAGTGAGGAAGAAAAGATGCATACTACTAAGAATGAGCTTTTGGAAACTATTTGTACTTTCTTAGCAGGTCGTGTTGCAGAGCAACTTATATTTGATGATATAACTACTGGGGCTGAAAATGATATTGAGCGTGCTACTAAAATTGCTCGTGCAATGGTATGTGAGTATGGTATGAGTGAACTTGGTCCTGTTCAACTTGAACAAAGTGAATCTAGTGTTTTTCTAGGTAGAGATTATAATAAATCACGTAATTTTTCTGATAAAATTGCATTTGAAATTGATCAACAAATTAGAAAGATTATAGATGAGTGTTATGCTAAGACTGAAAAGATTCTTAAAGATAATAAAGAGCTTCTTGATTTGATAGCTATCAATCTTGCTAAGTATGAGACTCTTACTAAAGAACAAATTGAATATTTAGTGGAACATGGTCATATGATGGAGGATGAGGACTCTGATATTTCTCTTGATGAGCTTAAGGAACTTGCTAAGAAGAAAGGTATTAAGGGTTATTCTAAGATGAGTAAAGATGCTTTAAAAGAGGTTGTGTTTGGAGAAGAGGAGGAATAGTCCTCTTTTTCTTAACTTTTTTGACATAAGTTTTATTAACAATTATTGTTGATAAGTAAAGTAGGGATGTTTATGTTTAAAATTGGTGATGTTGAAATTAGAAATTGTGTTGTTCTTGCTCCGATGGCGGGGACTTCTAATGCTGCTTATATGAAGATTTGTGAAGAGATGGGGGTTGGGCTTGTTGTTACTGAACTTATAAGTAGTGAGGCTATTGTTAGGGATAATGCTAAGACTTTTGATATGCTTAATGGTCTTTCTGAACTTAAGGTTCCTTTTGGTGTTCAAATTTTTGGGTCTAATCCTTCTGTTATGGCAGAGGCTGCTAGGAAAATTTGTGATGATTTACCTTGTGTTTCATTTATTGATATTAATATGGGTTGTCCTGTACCGAAAGTTGCTTTGAAAAGTTGTGCTGGCAGTGCACTTCTTAAAGATGTTGATTTGGTTTTTGATATAGTTTCTTCGGTTGTTAGTGCTGTTGATGTTCCTGTTACTGTTAAGATTCGTAGTGGTTGGGATAGTAATAGTATAAATGCTGCATTAGTTGCTAAGAAATGTGAGGAAGCTGGTGCTAGTTGTATTGCTGTTCATGCTAGAACTAGAGCTCAAGGTTATAGTGGTGTTGCTGATCTGGATATTATTAGAATTGTTAAAGAGGCTGTTAGTATACCTGTTATTGGTAATGGTGATATTAAGAGTTGTTATGATGCTAAAAGGATGCTTGATGAGACTTTGTGTGATGCTGTTATGATAGGGCGTGCTGCTTTGGGTAATCCTTGGATTATAAAAGAGTGTGTTCAGTATTTGGAAAGTGGTGTTATAGTACCTAGTCCTAGTGTTATTGATAAAATTGATATGATAAAGAAACATTATTTGTATTTAAAGAAGTATAATAGTGAAAAAGTTGCTCTTTTAGAGATTAGAATGCATGCTCTTTGGTATATTAAGGGTATTTCTGGTGTTAAGAGGTATAAAGAGGTTATTACTAATTGTTCTAGTGAAGATGAGTTTTTTGAAGTACTTGAATCTATTAAGAAAGATTTTTAGTATTTCTTTTTTTGTGATATAATGGTCATAGTAGAGAGAGGGATACTTATTATGAATAGTTATCAAGGAGATAAGTTTTTATGTATGCTGTATGATTATTTTGGTTTTGATGGTTTAAGTGATAAGATGTTATCTTTTAAGAATTATCTTAGTAGTGGTACTGGTTCTTTAAGAGATTTTAATAAGAATAGAAAGTCTGTTATTAATTATTTAAGAGATATTTGTTATGATAGGTATGTTGTTAAGTATGATGATGTTTCTTTGGAGTTTTTAAGTGATAAGAAAAGATTGTGTAATGAGATGGGTTATTCTTTTTCTAAAAAAAGTATTATTAATAAAGTTATACGTAAGCAAAAAGTATCTTTTGATAAGTGGTTTGATTATTTGATTAGTAATGATATAGAATATCCTGTATGGGTTCGTTATTGGATGTTTTTTGGTATGTTAGAGCTTGGTAGTTATGATTATTCTAAGCATAGTTTTTTTAAGAGATGCAATAATAATACTTCTTGTTTTGCTAAATTTGATAAGAATGCTCTTGATATGTGTATGGATATGATTATGAATTATTATTCTTTTGATAAAGATTTTAGTTTTGATGAACTTGATTTAATTGTTTTTAATAATGATTTTGGTAAGATGTATGCTAGGTGTTTATGGGATAATAATATAGATAATGATTTTGGTAAATGGAAAGTTTTTACAAAGGGTAGTGATTCTAATAAATTATTTGATTTAATAAGTGGTAAGTTTACTTCTTGGGATATAGATGATAAGGATGTTTGTAAGAAGTATTTAAGTTTTTATGATTTGTTTATTTATTTTACTAAAGATTTTAAGGGTGAGTTTAGTACTCCGAGGGTTTTAGTTGTGGTTTCTGATGATGAAATTGTAGAGATTAAGGGAATTAGTGATTCTGAACAGAATGTTGAGTGTGAATTTTTTGATGTTATTGAAGATAAGCTTAATGAGTTTTATCATGATAATAAGTTTGATTTAATGCTTTCTGATATGAGACGTGTTTATGATATTATTTCTAAGGATGAGGTTTCTGTTTCTGATCTTAAGTTTATGTATGAGGATGAGGGTTTTATTAGTTATTTTGGTAATGATAGGGATTTTGAGATAGATAGGTTTTTAAATAATAGAAATAAAATAGAAGATTATGCTAGTATGTATAATTGTCCTTCTTCTTTGGTTGGGAATAGTTTTTCTGATTTGTATAAAGATATTTATTTGTATTTAGGGGATATTAGTATTGATGATGAGTATTTGCCTTTTGATTTTCATTGTCCTGCGATTGTTTTAGGTGATTTTGAGGTTCCTTATTTGAAAGATTTTAGTGGTCTTGAGAATTTGTATTATATAAAGGGTAATTTAGTTGTGGGTAATGATTATAGTAGAGATGATTTTTATGGTGTTACAAGAGTTGGTGGTAGTGTTATTTCTTGTGGTGATGTTAGGGGTGTTAGGAAGTAGTTTTTGTTAGTTTTTACTTGACAATGTTATTTTTAAGTGTTAAATTATATTCGTGAATTGATGAAGCAGGTGTTTTTACACAGATGTCTTTTGCTTTTATTTATAGAGAGTTAGTGGTTGGTGAGAACTAATAATGGGGCTTTAGATGTTAAAGACTGTGGAGATGGTTTATACCCGGGTTAACCGTTATATTTAAGAGATATCAGTCAATGATAAGAAAGGTGGTACCGCGAATTGCCCTTTTGTCATTGGCTTTTTATTTTGAAGGAGGAAATATTATGAGACAATTTAGTGAACAAGAGTTAATTAGGAGAGAAAAGGCTAAGAATTTAGCGGAGATGGGAATTGATCCTTTTGGCCATAGTTTTGAGGTAACTTCTAATTCGTTAGAAATTAAGGAAAAGTATGGAGAGATGACTGCTGAGCAGTTAGAAAGTATGGAAGTTCCTGTAGTACTTGCGGGACGTATTATGACAAAGAGAGGTAAGGGTAAAGCTGGATTTATTAATATTCAAGATAAATTTGGTCAAATTCAAGTTTATGTGAAAATTGATAATATTGGTGAGGATACTTATGAAATATTTAAGAAGAGTGATCTTGGAGATATTGTTGGTATTATTGGTACTGTTATGAGAACTCATATGGGGGAGCTTAGTGTTCGTGCAACAAAATATGAGCATTTAGTTAAGGCACTTCGTCCTCTTCCAGAGAAGTATCATGGTCTTGTTGATACTGAAGAAAGATTTAGAAGAAGATATGTTGATTTAATTATGAATGAGGATGCTCGTAGAGTTGCTTTTATGAGACCTAGAATTATTAGATCTATTCAAAACTATTTGGATAAGTTAGGATATACTGAGGTTGAGACGCCAATACTTGGTACTATATTGGGAGGTGCTGCTGCTAGACCTTTTGTTACTCATCATAATACTTTAGATATTGATATGTATCTTCGTATTGCTACTGAGCTTCCACTTAAGAGATTATTAGTTGGGGGAATGGATGCTGTATATGAAATTGGTAGAATTTTTAGAAATGAGGGTATGGATAAGAATCATAATCCTGAGTTTACTACTATCGAACTTTATAAGGCTTATTCTGATCTTGAGGGTATGATGGGACTTACTGAGAACATTATTGGTAATGCTGCGATGGAAGTGCTTGGTACATATGATATTAAGTGGCGTGGTCATGAAATTAGTTTAAAACCTCAGTTTAAAAGAGTTCATATGGTTGATGCTATAAAAGATGTTACTGGAATTAATTTCTTTGAAGATATGAGTTTTGAAGATGCTAAGAAACTTGCTGCACAACATGATATTGAAGTAGAAGAACATTTTGCTTATGGTCATATTGTTAATGCATTTTTTGAAAAGTATGTTGAAGAAACTATAATTGAACCTACTTTTATAATAGGACATCCTATTGAAATAAGTCCTCTTGCTAAAAAGGATCCTAAAGATCCTAGATTTACTCAAAGATTTGAATTATTTATAGTTGGTGGGGAGTATGCTAATGCATTTACTGAACTTAATGATCCTATTGATCAATATGAAAGATTTGAAGCTCAAGTAAAAGAAAAAGATTTAGGTAATGATGAGGCTAATGAAATGGATTTAGATTTTGTTGAGGCTCTTGAATATGGTATGCCTCCTGCTGGTGGTATGGGTATGGGAATAGATAGACTTGTTATGATGCTTACTGGTTGTGAAACTATTCGTGAGGTTATTTTGTTTCCTACTATGAAACCAATTGGAGGAAGTGTTATTAATAAGACTAGTTATTCTATTGTTAATAGTTATATTGATTTATATAAAATAAAA
>CAZBFY010000073.1:0-5547 GCA_964491445.1 uncultured Mycoplasma sp. | reverse complement strand
TAGGAGATTTATCAAATTGGGATACATCAAGTGTAACAGATATGAGTTATATGTTTAATAATGCGGGCAGTAGTGCCACAACATGGGATATAGGAGATTTATCGAATTGGGATACATCAAGTGTAACAGATATGAGTTATATGTTTAATAATGCGGGCAGTAGTGCTACAACGTGGAGTATAGGAGATTTATCAACTTGGGACACATCAAAAGTAACAAATATGAGTTATATGTTTTATCAAGCAGGTTATAGTACAGAAAAATTTATTTTAAATTTATCAACTTGGGACACATCAAAAGTAACAAATATGATTTATATGTTTTATAAGGCAGGTTATGGAGCAGAAATCTGGTGTGTATCAATACCACAAAAGACAGGAACACTAACTAATGGGGTAAGTATATTGTATGGTGCATCAAGTGATGTTTTTACATCTCCTAGTGAGAAATCATTTACATTTGATGAATGTAATGTTAATTACAAAGCAATATCATATAAAATAACTTATGATACATCAACTTATCCAGGTCCAAGTAGTACTTATTCAAGTTCAACATATCAAACACTTAGTAAAAGTAGTTCAACATTAAAATATGGAACGAGTGAAACAATAACAGCTTCTCCTGCATATCCAGATGATAGATACACAGGAAGTGTTTCATGTACAAATGGAATAACAGCAACATTAACTGAGGGAAGTGGAACAACATCAAGAACAGATTCAATTAAAATAACAAATAATTCAGATACAACAACAGATAGTGTGTGTACGATAAAATATACACCAAAATGGGAAGGAATACCAGTAAGTACATATTCTGCTAATGGAACAATAACATATGCAGGTAAAGAATGGACTGTAACAGCAGATAATGGTGATGATACAAGCTTGGCACTAAATGAAGCAACAGGCTCTGGTGCTTACAAAGCAGATGTTAAATCTGAACTTAATAATACAGCAGTAAATACTGATATATCAGGTGGAGGAATAGTACAACAAACAAATGGTACTTATGTTTCTACCAATAGTGGTACTTCTACTAACTATTCCTCTGTGGGTCAGTTATATTGGTCTGGAAGTGGACAAGTAATTACAAATGTTGCTATAAATAAGTATGTTTTAGGTAGCACACATAAATTTGTCGCAGGCCATAAAAGTAGAAATTCGAATACTGGTAAAGAAACAACAACATATTGGACTGCTACAACTAGCTTTGCTACATCTTATACTTCATCAGAAGCTTATGCAGCAGGCTCAAGTATTACTGCAACTGATACAGATACTACTGTAGTATTTACAGATGGAACATTAAAATCAACAAGTATGGGTTATATGAGTGGACGTTATATAGTATTTAATCCAAATGACTCAGATTCTGCAGCTTCTTCAAAAAAACTTCCAATGAGAAGATGGGTAACAGATTTAGATTCTGGAGATTATTTAACAGAACCTGGTTATATGAATACTACTAAAACTTGGAAAATATATGATTGTGGTAACGAACAGCATGGGAAGGCTTATACATTTACCGCAGTTGATAGTAGTGAGTATAAATATACTGCTCAAAATGGTAACTCTGATACTCCTGCTTATGGTTCACGCTACTGGAGATGGTATTTTGCTTCTAGTGTAACAAGTACAACAACAGGAACAGCAAGCTCTAATTTAGTTAGAACATATAGACTTGATACTAGTAGTAATTGCAAAACAAGAACAAAATATACAAAATCAAATCTTACAAAGACTATATATTATAGACCATTTGTAATAGTAAGGGAGAGATAATTATGAATAAGAAAAAACTAATAATTATAATAAGTATATTAATAATTTTATTATTTATAACTAGTATATATATAGTCTTTTTCCATAATAATAAACCTATAGTAAAGAGTATGTATGAAACTATAACAGAAAAACTAAATAAAAAAGAAAGTTTTAATTTAGTAATAGAAGAAACTAATGATGAAGAGATAAATAATATATTGAATATGACTAGAGACTTTTATGATTTAAAATATATTAAAACAAAAGTAAGTGATTTTTCTGATAATGAGTATAATGCTTTATTAAAAAAACTAAATCTTTATGATGATAAAGAATACTTTACTTATCCTATCTTTGTAAATATAAAAAGTGGTATTACTTCTTCTTACTTAGTAGGTTTCTCTTATGAAAATGATATGAAAAACTATTTATTTAATTATAATATAGTTGAAAATAAATATAAAGGTAAAGATAATTATATAACAGATGATGAGTTTAAAAAAATTTCAAAAACAGAAGATGAAATATTAGTATTATATGGTTCAAATAATGATGAGTTTTATAATATAAGAAAAAAACTAATAAAAGAGAATATATCATATTATTTATTAAATGATGGGAGAGCTAGTACGTTAGAAATAGAGACATTAATAATGAATGAATTAGAAGATGGAAAAGGTCCATATTTGATAAAGTTTAAGCATGGAAAAATAGTTAAATACTTAACTGATATATCTATAGATAATATAAATGATAAAGTAAAAGAAATAAAATAGTTTTTATAAAAATACTTGGGTAAGGGTTTATCTGAGTATTTTTTACTTGCTTTGTTTGCATTTTTGTTGTATCATTTTTCTAGGTGATTTTATGGAGAGATTACAAAAAGTAATAGCAGCTTCAGGATATGCTTCTAGAAGAAAGGCAGAAATGCTTATTCAAGAGGGTAGAGTTTTAGTAAATGGAGAGGTTGTTAATCAGTTAGGGTTTAAAGTGGATACTAAGGATAAGATAACAATAGATGGTGTTTTACTTGAGAAAGAGAGTAAGGTATATTTTTTACTTAATAAGCCTAGAGAGGTTGTTTGTACTACTTTTGATGATAAGAATAGAAAGATTATTACTTCACTTATAGATACTGATTTTAGAATATTTCCTGTTGGTAGATTAGACTATGATACTACTGGTTTGGTTATATTAACTAATGATGGGGAATTTGCTAATTTGATTATGAATCCTAAGAATAAGATAGAGAAAGTATATATTGCTAAGATAGATGGTAAGCTTCTTCCGGGTGAGGTTATGGCTTTGAAAAAGGGTGTTGTTATTGATGGTATTAAGACTAGAAAAGCTAGAGTAAAGATAAGAAAGTATGATAAGATTAGTGATACTAGTATTATTGAGATAGGTATTACTGAGGGAAGAAATCATCAAGTTAAGAGAATGTTTAATGAAGTTGGACATAAGGTCTTAAAGCTTAAGAGAGAAAGAATTGGTTTTCTTACTTTAGAGGGTCTGGCTTCTAAGGAATATAGGGTGCTTACATCAAAAGAGGTTAGACAGCTTTATAATTTGGCAGTTAATGAGGGTAATAATAAGTAATTTTTTAGTAAATTGTTGAAAAATTATATTATAGATATTATAATTTATATGGAGGTAATGTTAAGGACTAAGATAGATTTGTTTTAAGTTTTAGTCTTTTTGTTTTATCTATATGGAGGTATGTATATGAGAATAGTAATGAAAATAAGTGGAGAAGCTTTAAAGGATGATAGTAATATTTCAGAAGATAGTTTAAAAAAAGTATTTACTATTGTAAAACAATTATGTAAAAGACATGAAATTATACTTGTTTGTGGTGGAGGTAACTTTTGGAGAGGAAGAAATAATCTTAAAATAAACAATATTGTGTCAGATCATATTGGTATGCTTGCTACTGCAATGAATGCTATTGCAATTAATTCGTATTTTAATCTAAATGGAATAAATTCTAATTGTTATAGTGCATTTGAAATACCAGGTATTATAAAAAAAGATAATGTATTAGATATTAATAAAGAATTAAAGATGGGAAATGTAATAATATTAGGAGGAGGTTTGGGGATACCTAATTTATCTACTGATATGACAACAGTTTCAAAAGCAGTGGAATATCAAGCAGATTTAATATTAATGGCAAAGAATATTGATGCTATATACAATAAAGATCCAAAAGAAAAAGATGCTATAAAATTAAAAGAATTAACTCATGAACAACTTTTTAATATGTCTTTAAAACAAGGTGCATCATCATTGATGATATTAGATATAGAAGCTCTTGCGAAACTTGTAAAATATAAAATACCAATGTTTGTATATAATCCAAATTTAATAAAAAATATAGATGATGTAATAAAAGGAAAGATAGGAACAAAGGTTAGTAGTTAATAATAGAGGTGATAAATTAATTATCAAATTATTACAATGTGATATTGTTGATTATATATGGATAAATAGATATGGAAAGTAGATTTAATTTAACAGAGAACAAAATGTATTTGTTGCTAAAAGAATATAGTAGATTATATATAGAAGAGTGCTAATGTAGAGGGTATTAACGTAACATATCCTGAAATACAAGCCATTTATGATGGTATTTATTTTGAAGAAAAAATTAATAATAGAAAAAAATAAATCGAATAGTTAATTTCTAGCATCAAAGGGAGGGTTTTATGGGGTTTAAAGATAAACTAGTGAATTTTTATAAAGAAATTGTAGAGGAAATTACATATAATGAAGAAGATGATTTTAATGCTGATTTTGAAGATCATGAAGTAGGTAATCAAAAGTATTATCGTTTGCATTATATTAATTATCATAATATAAATCGTGATTCAAATTGTAGAGGTGTAATTGATTGGCCATATAAACCATTTGAATTGCCAAATGGTATGTCAAGGGAAGATTGTTTTAAAGTTCTTTCATATTTGACAGATTTTATTGAGCAACGTGATGATGTGGATGAAGCAAGTTGGAAATCTGTTGGAACATTAGATGGTGTAATTAGTTTAGAAAAATTTGGTTTTAAAAGATTAGATTTTACACCAGAAGAAGATGAAATTATTGATTTGTTTACAATAGACGGAAGAATAAAGAGATTTAAAGATAGTAAATATTATTCTATGTATTTTAATTGGTATATTCCTAATATATCTAAAAATGAAATCAAAAAAATATATCAAAAATGTGGATTTGTTTTTAGTGATATTGCGTGGTTAGATAACTTAACTAAAAACAATGAAAAAGAGAATGTTAAACAATTAAAGTTAGAAAGAAAATAGTATTTTAAATCATATTTCAGTATTTATCATTTTTATTCGGTATAAAGATATGAGTGAATAAAGGAAATATGTATAAACTTTAATAAAACTATCCTCTGAGATTCTGTCAGAAATGGTGGGACATTTAATTTATAGTGTTTTTGGTTATTTGATATAGGTATTATGGGTTAAAATAATTTTGATTTAGTTTGTCTATATATTTATAATTTTATTGAGTTGATTTTTAATTAGGTGAGAATATGTGTTTAATGTCTCATCTATTTTTGTATTTCTTAAATACTTAGTTTTTTGTTTACTGGGTTTTTCGAAAAAAATATAATTATTTGACTAAATAGTTTATTTTATTTAAATCTTATTTTAAAATAGTGATTATTTATGTTTGGTTTGAATAGTACTTTGAAAAATTAATAAAAAGAAAAAGTGAAAATGTGTTATTAACAAATTCACTTTTTTGTTTAAAA
>CAZBFY010000072.1:0-5599 GCA_964491445.1 uncultured Mycoplasma sp. | reverse complement strand
TACTACAGGAACTTTAACTAATACAACCTCTAAATGGTATGGTTCATCTAGTAGTATATATGCTGAACCTCCTAGTGGTAAGTCATTTACTTTAGCAGCAAGTTAATAATAAAATAAGTGTTTTATAATATTAATATTGGCTCTCCACATTTGAGTGGGGTGAAAAATGAAAAGGGCTCCACATTTGAGTGGGGTTTATTTTTCAAAAAGCTCCATTATTTAGTGGGGTGCAATTTTTAAAATCTCCACATTTGAGTGGGGTTATGAGATAATCCTTATGTAACAAAAGTTACAATAAGGAGGAAAAAAATGAAAAAAGAAGAAACAAGAATATTACTTAATTTAGATGCAACTATTGATATTGTTAAAGTGGAAACAAAAAAAGAAAAAGGAAAAAATATAAAATACGTTCATGTTAAGTCTAATAAGAAAAAAGTTAGATGTACAAAATGTAATAATTTCAGTAATAGAATTCATGATTATTTAAAACCAAGTAAAATAACATATTTAAAAAATTCTGGAGATGATACATATTTAATAGTGTACAAAAGAAGATTTAAATGTAAATATTGTAATAAATCGTTTACAGAGGATTTAGGATTAAATAATAAAAAGTGTAACATATCAAATAAAACAAAGCACATGATTTTAAAAGAATGTTTAGATAGAGATAGAACACTTGAAAGTATAGCAAAAGAATGTAATGTATCAGTTGGTATTGTGAGAGAAACATTTTTAGAAGCAATGAAAGATTATCCAGATAATATAGAATATTTACCAGAAGTAATATCATTTGACGAAGTATCAACACATACAAAAGCTGGTATATATTCTTTTGTTTTAATTGATCCAATACACAAAATAACTTTGGACATATTAAAAAGTAGAAAAAAGAATATCTTATTAATTACTTTTCAAAAGTAAAAAGTAGTAGTAATTCATGGGTTCATTATAATAAAGAAATTCCAGATGAATATACACTTAGACTTGGTAAAGGAGAAAGTTCTACTGTTACCATTCCTAAAAGTTTAAGAATGAGTCAAAAACAAATAAATAATTGGGGTACTGATTATTCTAAATATGCTGAATATGGTAGAGTTGTTTTAGCAGATGAAGATGCTAAAAATAATTATAAAGTAAGATATAAAAATGTAGGTACTTATAATGGAGAAAAGATAGATGTTACAATGACTCTTACAGGATTTAGTGGTTGTAAATTAACCCGTAAAGCTACTAAGTGTGGTATATGGTTTGAAAAAAAAGAAATGCAAATTTATTCTTTAGGAGTTAAAAGAATAAGTGTTAAATATAATTTTTATAAGTCTGGTACTAATACGCCAATTAAAGTAAAGGGTTATTCAACATATTGGGATATTGATGCTAATCAAGGAATACATTTTATAAAAGGAACAACAGGTATTTATGCATATGGTTCTGTTGAGTTATATGTAGCTAATTTAAATAGTGCACCTTATGTATTTGAATGGAATGATACTAAATATGTTAATTATAATGAAAAAGGTGCTATTACAGAAACATTTTCTGGTAGTGAATTAACTAAAGCATTTTCGTTTATGAGTGGTGATGATGGGAATCATTCTAAAATTACATCATCTCATGGTTCAATTATGCCTAGTACAATTCCTATCGGAGTATCTAAATATTATCTTGGTAGTACTAATTCTAATAGTGTTTTAAAAAAGGATCAAACAGTTCAGTTTAGAATAAGGTATTCTAATATATCTTCTTCTGCAAAAACTCTTACTATTACTGATAATTTAACTGGTATGAGTTATGTTAAAGGTTCTGCTAAATATAAAGATGATACAGTTGCTACTCCTACAATAAGTGGAAATAAAGTAACTTGGAAGAAAAAAGTTTCTGCTCATTCTACTGGTTATATAACATATAAAGTTAAAGTTGCTTCATGTGGTGATATTGCTAAAAGTTATGCTACATTATCAAATGGTAGTAATACTTTTAAATCACAAACACTTAAGAATGCTGTATTATGTACTAATAAAGAACAACCTATATGTGATAGTTATGAAAATTCATAAATAATAAGTGCATAAAATAATATAACTGCTAAATAAGTGGTTATATTTTTTAGCTTTTTTACAAAATATACTAGTAATTACTTAAAAAAAGGTATAAAATATATGTATAGAATAAGGAGGTTTATTATGACATGGAATGAAATTAAAGAACATTTGTCTGTTATTAATGATAAATATAATACATCTTTTAATGAAAAAGATAAGCAGTCCTTATTTTATTTTATTCAAATGAATGATTTATTTTATAATGAATTATCTAATGAAATATATGATCAAAGTGTTTTATATGATTTAGTATATAATAATTATAAAAAGAATATTACTATTATATTTGATAATATGGTTAAGTACTGTAAAAAAGTATCTGATAGTTCTAGTAAATCTTTTAATGAACTTATTAAAGTAGGGTCTTCTAATAGATATATTGATTTTAATAATTTAAGTAGTTTGTATAGAAATTTTAAAAGTGAAGTTGTTAAAAATATGTCTATTTCTAATAAAGTAGAAGCTTTAGTAAGTACTAATACTGATAATTTTAAAAGTATTTTATATTCAAAATGTATTATTAATAATAAAAGTAATGCTGATAGTATTATTAATAGATATAATGATATTTTTAAAGAAGAATTTATTAAGAATATTAATAGTAAAAGGGAGTTATTACTTAATCTCTATAAAGAGTTTATAGATAGTATTTTAAGTGAATTATATGAACAAAGAGATACAATAAGAAGTAGAAATTTAAAGTTAATAGTTAATACTAGTTATACTTATTTAAAAGATTGTGAATATATAAATATAGATAAATATGCTGATTTAAATATTAAGTTTATTAATGAATCTTTTTATAATATTGAAAAAGATTTATATGAAAAGCTTAATATAAAGAAGAATAATACTGGTAATATTAATCCTGTTAAAGATTATTTACTTAGTTTTAATAATACTGTTAGAGTTAAGGCGAAGAATATATTTGATGAGATGAATTTAATTGTTACTTTAGATAAAGATGAGATTAGTAGTAAAATAAAAGAGTTTAATGATTTAATTACTCATGTATATGAAATGAAACTTGTTTTTGATAAACAGTTTATGTTATATAGAAATGAATTTAATTTAATGTCTAAAGATTATGATAAGTTTGATGAAATGTTTAATAAGTTTTCTAATAGGTTAACTGAGGGTGTTAAGACTAATATTTCTAATATTTTTAGAGAGAATATTAAGGTATATAATGATGTTATTTATAGAATGTTGTTATTAAAGTCTAAAGTATATGATTATAATGAAATACTTTCTTATGACAAAATAAAAGATTTACTTTTAAAATAAATCTTTAATAGTATGGATAATATGGATAAGGACTTGGACCATAGTATGGAGGTCTTGGTCTTGTAGCACCGAATATAAGTGGTGATGATACAAATCCTAAAGCAAATGGAAGAAGAAATCCTCCGGTTCTATTACTGTTAACAGGTATATTACCTCTTAGTGAGGTGTTATACATATTTCTTGGATAATAAGACATAATATTATTGTATTGCATATATAACTCCTTTCTGTTATATGTTATGCTAAAATAAATGATGAGGTGAGATAATGGAAGAAAAAATAAAGATATTAGCTAAAACAATAATTGATCATTCTATTAAAGTAGAGAAAGATGAAAATGTTAAAATAACTTGTGAGACTATGGAGCCTATGTCTCTTGTAAAAGAACTTGTTAAGTTAATTAATGAGAGGGGTGCTAATGTTGATGTTAGTTTCTTTGATCCTAGTTTAAGAGCTTTGATTAATAAAGATACTAGTGATAAGAAGATTAATCTTTTAAAAGAAATGGAAGAATTTGAAGTTACTAAGTTTGATAGTTTTATTAGAATTTTTTGTAATCAAGGTGATTATATAGATAGTATTGTTCCAGATGAAATTACTAAAAAGATGGGAGAAGCTTTAAAAGAATATAGAGATATTCGTGTTAATGAAAGAAAATGGGTTTTATTAAATTATCCTTCTAAGATAGATAGTCAAAAGGCAAAGATGTCTTATGATGAGTTTTATGATTTTTCTTTTAGTGCTATGTGTTATGATTATGATAAGATGAGTAATGATTTAAAACCTTTAAAAGAATTAATGGAAAAGACTGATAAAGTAAGAATTACTGCTCCTGAAACTGATATTACTTTTTCTATAAAAGGTATACCTGCTATTCCTTGTACAGGAGAAGCTAATATTCCAGATGGTGAGTGTTATACTGCTCCAGTAAAAAATAGTGTTAATGGGGTAATAAAATATAATACTCCTAGTCCTTATAGAGGTTCTATTTTTAATGGTGTTACTTTGAAGTTTGAAGATGGAAAAATAGTAGAGGCTACTTGTGATGGGGATAATAAAGCTTTAAATGAGATATTTGATACAGATGAGGGTGCTAGATATGTAGGAGAGTTCTCTATTGGTACTAATCCTATGATTAGATATCCTATGGGGGATATATTATTTGATGAGAAAATAATAGGTAGTATACATTTTACTCCAGGATCAAGTTATAAAGATGCTTATAATGGTAATAGTAGTGCTGTTCATTGGGATATGGTATTAATTCAAAGAGAAGACTTTGGAGGAGGGTCTATATACTTTGACGATGTATTAATAAGAGAAAATGGTATATTTGTGATAGATGAATTGAAACATTTAAATAATTAAGAGTTAATCTCTTTTTTTTGTTAATACTAATAATGGTGATATTATGGATTACTTTATTATTATTTTTAGAACATTATTTTTTTACTTTTTTGTAGTCTTTGTATATAGAGCAATGGGAAAAAGAGAAGTTGGACAACTTGGTATTATTGATTTAATTGTATCTGTTTTAATAGCAGAACTTGTTGCTATTAGTTTAGATAGAACAGATATGAGTATTTTTATGACTATTATTCCTATTATATTATTGGTATTATGTCAAATAGGAATGGCTTTTTTATCTCTTAATAAAAAGAGTGTAAGAGAAATATTTGATGGGAAACCATCTGTTATTATTAATAATGGTAAAATTATGATAAAAGAAATGATAAAACAAAGATATAATTTAGATGATTTATTGACACAGCTTAGAGAAGAGAACTTTAAAAGTATTAGTGAAGTTGATTATGCTATACTTGAGACTAGTGGTAAGCTTTCTGTATTTAAAAAAGAGAAAAAAAGTAAGATAAGTTTTCCTCTTCCTTTAATAGTAGAGGGTAATCTTGAGTATGATAATTTAAAATTACTTGATAAAGATATTGATTGGCTTTTAAGTAATGTAGATGAAAAATTAGAAAATATTTTTTATGGTTTTTATAAAGAGGGAAGCATTTATATAATTAAGAATAGTGATCTTGGGTAATCAGAATAATCAACTTTAGTTTAGTTGTTATGAGTTTTCTGTTTTAGTCTTGTTATGTAAAAGTTTATATAGTGTAATTTCTATAGGAAAATATAATTATTACTATATTCTTTTTAATATTATTGCTATTTATAGTATTAATATAAAAGAAATCCACCTA
>CAZBFY010000071.1:0-5790 GCA_964491445.1 uncultured Mycoplasma sp. | reverse complement strand
ACCATTCTCAACTTATTAAACTATGGCAACATATTAATTATAGGTTTAAAGACAACAAAAAATGAAGTAAGCGACTTAATACGAAACACACTTACTTCAACAACCTTAAACCTTAATCTAAATCGTTTGATTCAATTAAGATTACCTTAATTATACATCATAATCAAACATTTGACACAAATTTTTGTAATTTTTACAAAAATCTTTTTTGCATGTGTTAAAAAGAAGAAAAAAATTTATTTTTGTTTTAAAATATATCTTTTCTTCTTTTTCTACTTACTTTTTTACAAATTAACAAAATTTATTCTATTTTACTGGAATATTTGTTCGTTTTTTTACAGTTATTAGACAATAAATAACGAAAAAACTATTACAAAATAACAAAAATAGAGCAATAACTCTATTTTAAAACAATTTTATTATATCATTAAATGTTACATATATCATTAATAGTATTAATAATATAAAACCTATGCTATGTATAGTATTTTCTACTTTTGGATTTACCGGCGAACCTTTTATTTTTTCAATAATTAAAAATAATATTCTACCACCATCAAATGCTGGGAATGGAAGTAAATTTATTACCCCAACATTAATACTTAAAAGTGCTGTTAAGCAAAGTAAAGCTGATATTCCTTGACTACTTACTTGCCCTACTACTCCATATATTCCTACCGGTCCACTTAACTGACTAACTTTTACTCCTCCAGTAAATAGATTACCTAAAACTACAAACATTTGCTTAAATATAGCACATTCTTCATTAAAAGCATATTTTACTGAATCTATAAGTCCCCTTGTAACTTCTGGTTTCATAGCAATACCTATTGCATACTTTTCATTACCATCCTCATCTTTTGTTTTTTCTGGTTTTATATTATATACATTTATATCTCCATTTGGTTTTTGTACTTCAAATGTTACTGGTTTACTTAAGTCTTCTATTGTTAAGTATAGTGAAATATCATCTAAGTATGTTACTTTAAGACCATTTATACTTAATACTTCATCTCCTTTAGTAATACCAGCTTCCATCGCAGGATACCCCTCAGTTACATCATTAATAATTGGTTCTACCGACTGAGCTCCATATATTAATCCTACAAAAAATAATAGTAAAAATGCAAATATAAAGTTAAAACCTACTCCCATGAACATAACTAAAAATCTTTGAAAAACTGTTTTATCTTGAAGATTACGACCTTTAGTTTTCTTTCTTTCTTCTTCATCTATTTCTTCTCCTGCAAGTGATACAAATCCTCCGACTGGAATAGCCCTTATTGAATATTGTGTTTTATCTTTTGCTATTTTTTTAAATACTAAGGGTCCCATTCCAATAGAAAATTCATATACATGAACTCCAGTTAATTTAGCAAATAAGAAATGTCCACCCTCATGTACTAAAACTATAACTCCTAAAATTAATATAAATAATATTATTGTTAAAATCATATGTTTTTATCTCCTTTATATAATATTTATAAATAGTATAAATGTAAGAACTACAAATATAATACTATCAAATCTATCAAGAATACCACCATGACCTGGTATTAAATTAGAAAAATCTTTTATTTTATAATGTCTTTTTATACTTGAAAAGAATAAATCTCCAACTTGTCCTACTATAGTAAGTAATAAAGTAATACCTATAATAAGAAATAAATTAATATCTGGATTAATTATAAATAAGTAGAAAAATGTTGCAATAATTGTTCCTACTACAGAACCTCCTACTGCACCTTCCCATGTTTTCTTAGGAGAAATTTTTTCACATAATTTATGTTTTCCAATAAATAAACCTGTAAAATAAGCAAAACTATCTGTCATAGTAGTTACTAATATTATATAAAATAAATATTTAAAGTCTATATTACTTATAAGTACAAATGAATTGTATGCTACTCCTAGAAATATTGTACACCCAAGTACATAAAGACAATCATTTACACTAAACTTATCATTATCATTAATAAATACAACTGGTATAAAGTATAGTAAGAAGATTATTATTAATATCTTATATATAAACTCATAATTAACAGAATATACACTAGTTCCTAGCCATACAAATACTCCTATTAAAATATATGATAAAATTCTTATAAATAAAGGTATTTTACTTTTCTTTTCCCTAGCTTTCATTATTTCATACATGGACATAGCAGATAGTATTACTGCAAGTATTTTAAATGGCAAGCCTCCAACTAATAAAATTGGAATTATTATCATGCACATAACTATCGCACTAATTATTCTTGTTTTCATATTTTACCTCCTAGCATCTAGATTAATTATACTATTTAATATTTATTTTGAAAAGAATATTTTTATATAAAAACAAAAAAAGATTATCTATCTTTAAAAAAGTATAGAAATAATCTCAATTATTATTCCAGATAAAACTCCTACTGTATATATAATACCTGTTATATATAAACTTTCTTTTTTATTTTTATTAACTTTAAATAATACAAGTAAAGCTACACCAGCTCCTGATAAAAGACCAGATATTAAACCTGCAAATGATATTGCATCTTTTAAGAATAATTCAGTAAGTACAACACTAGATGCACAATTAGGTATTAAACCTATTAAACTTGTTAAAAAAGGTGCAAATAAATTATCTTTTAATAATACTTTTTCTAAATAATAAATACCTCCATATTCCATACAAGTATTTATTATAAAGTTACAAATAAGTATAAAAATAAATATATTAATAGTATGCTTTAAAGAAGCAGTTAATATTTTCTCATTACAATTACAATGTTCTTCAGTACATATACTAAAGTCTTCTTTTACTTCGTCTTTTTTTCTTAAAATAAAATCTATAATAAATCCTATTACAAAGCCTATTATAAATTTAATTATAATTATTTTTATAAATAAACTAATTGGAGCTTGTTCTGCTATTAAAATAGGTATCATTTCATCACTAGTAGATAAGTAAATAGCAATTAACGTTCCAAGGGAAATAATTCTTGTAACATATAAATTAGTAGCCATAACAGAAAAACCACACTGAGGAATAATTCCTAAAAGACTACCTATAATTGGAGAAAATTTACCTGATTTTTCTATCATATTTTTTGATTTTTTACTTAATTTATGTTCAAAAAGTTCAATAAGTAAAAATGTTATAAATAAAAATGGTAATAGTTTTATACTATCTATTAGTGTTTCTAATATAATTTCTTTCATAATAACACCTCGAATCTATATAAGTTTAACATAAAATTGTTTTTAAAAAAAGAAGTTTTATTTATTTACTTCTAACTTCTTTCTAGTTTTTTTAATAATACCCTACTTTTTAATATAATCAATAACATTTTATAACTACTTTTTTAACTTTCTTATTTTATCATATGTTGCTGAAATCACAGCATCAGGATTATCCATACTATTATCAATATACAAAGTATCTTCAGTTAAGTATTTTTTATACTCATTTAAAAATTGTTTTCTTTTTTTTACATCATCAAGTACTTTATCTAATGAACTTTTTCCGCGATTTGTTATTCGTTGCTCTCTTATTTCTTCATCAGTTTGAATAAACAAAGTTAAGTCTGGAACTAAAAGATTGTTGCCATATATATTATAATCTAATTCTATATCTATTCCTGCTACCCTATTAGATACAACTGTATCTATTAAGTACCTTACTACATACACATTATTATTTACACAATCGCAATGTTTCTTAACGTAATCGGAAATATATACAGTAGAAGATAAATAATATAGCATATGAGCAACTGATGAATCTTTGCGAATTATTTCATCTATTTTATATCTATCAGAGTATTCAATACCAGGAGTTTTAAACAATTTAGAACCATAATCTACTTCATGCAATCCATTAGCTATAGTAGTAGTCCCACTACCATCTAATCCTGTTACAACAATAAACATTAATCAAACCTCCCTACTCACAACCTATAAACTTTTATAAATTAATTCATATGCTTTTTTCACATCATAATCATTTTCAATATCTATTTTTAATCTTTTTATTTCATCTAGCATTTTTTCTTTTTCTTTTATTATAATTTCATTACTGAATTCAGTATAATCATTAGTATTTTCATATTCCAATAACAATCCTAAATTTTCAACATTTTGAAAAGCTAATTCTATTCCATTTTTTTCATATACTATAACATCATAATTAACTTCAACAATTTTTTTAAAACCTAGTTTCTCAAATATTTTTTTTGCTTTTTCAATATTATCAATAGTTATATTTATTTTCTCTTCAGATATAACTGTTGAACCATTATAAGCTTTATTTTTATACGTTATTCTTTTAAATACTTCTCCATTACTAACATTTAAAAACCTAATTAAAACGCAACTTTTTAAAATATCTAATATATTATCTTTTGTTAATTTTCCAAACTGATTAGACATATACTTGTCTTCAATTCTGCTATTTCTAATAATTTTAAATCCCTGTTCTTTTAAAATACTGTCAACTTGTTCAAGTGAATTATTCACTTTTACTGTTATTTCTATTTGTTTCATTTTTAATCAACTCCCTTATAGCAATATTAATTTTCAAAAAAGCATCTAATAATACATTTTTGTCAAAAGAATAAGTAACTCGTATTATTAATTCATTTTTGTTTGGCCAAGAAAATGATTGACCAACCAAAAACTTAATACCACACTTATTATAAATATATCTTAACAATTCTTTCTCAGACTTTATATTACTATATTTCTTTATCTTTGTAAAATCAATTAACATAAAAAAACCAGATTGTGGTACAATTTTCACCTCTGAAAGAGGTATTCCATCAAGTGCAATTTTCAAATAATCTTTATTTTTTATTTTTCTATTTAGAAATTTTATTATTTTTTTATAGTAAATGGAATCAGAAATTGATTCAATGCCTGAAAACATAGCTATAGTCAAGAAACTATTAAATTTGTATATATTTATTACTTTCTTAAAATACTTATTATAGCACTTCTTCCGTTTCTTTGAATCGTTATATGTTTCAGCCAATAATAACGATTGTAAATATGGAGCAGAATCCATAACATAAAATAAGTTATCTCTAATCAATCTAATAACAATTTCATTTGCTACAATAAATCCTGATCTTGTACTTGCCATACCATACGATTTAGATAAGCCAAATAATGAAATACTGTTATCAAAATATTCAACAAATGTTCCAACTGGTAAAGCTGTTTTATTTCTATCATATATTAAGTCTCTATATATTAAATCATCAATAATAAATACTCCATATTTATCACATATTTTTGAAATACTTTGCAATATCACAACATCATCAAAAGATAATACATTACCTAAAGGATTATGTGGATTTATATTTAAAAAAGCTCTAACACAAGGAATATAATCTAATTTGTATTCATACTCTTTTTTCAATTTTTTATTTATTTTTATTATGGTTTTATCCAAATCATTTGGATCGATAACATAATTATTTTCCTTTTTCAGCTCTATAACTTCAACTTTCATATTCATTCTTTCAGGCATAAATGCAAATAATCCATAGTTTGGAGCAGTCATAATAATACAATCATATGGTCTAAACAAAGACTTTAATATTAAATAAAAAGATTGAGTGGTAGAACAAGTAATTATCAAATTATCAATAGTTAAATGCTTAGGAAAACCCTCTGAAATCAAATAATCTACTATCTTTTTTCTACTTTTTTCATCTCCTGCAGCGGGTGGATATTGATATAAATTTTTAAATTTATCTTTTCTTAACCTTTTTATTGGCAATGGAAATGGTTTATAAT
>CAZBFY010000070.1:5023-5973 GCA_964491445.1 uncultured Mycoplasma sp. | reverse complement strand
GGCTTTAAGCATTTATCAAAAAACTTTTATTGAAAATTTATCAGAAGATGAAAAGGAGTTTTTGAATATTAGTGTTCAAGAAGAATTTGAGCTTGTGGAAAGAGCTTTACCTAAAGGATTTAGTAAATGTTTTTCTAAAGAAGAAAGGGATGAAATTGTTAATTCTCGACCTAGTGGATGGGTAGTGCTTTGTGATAAATCATTTGAATATACATATGTGAATCAACCTTTAAATCATTCTTTTAAAAATAAACAAGAATTATTTGATGAGTTAAAAGAAGAAGGTTGTTTTGTAAATGAAGAGCAAGAATTATTAATAAAAAAAGAATTAGGTGATTTATTGGTATTATCTGATAGACAAAAAGAAGCAATGAAAGATGAATTAATTGGAGATATGAGTTCTTCTAGGGGAACTAGATAAGGTTTGTTTTCTTTTTTTGAAGGTTTACTAACCTTCTTTTTTTTGCTATAATATGTGAAAGGTTATGTAGTACTTTGTGCTATGTTTTATTTGAAAGTGAGGTGAACCGATTTTTTCGGTGATATATGAAAAATGTAAGAACTAGATTTGCTCCAAGTCCTACTGGGTTTATGCATATTGGTAATTTAAGGACTGCTATTTTTGAGTATTTGATAGCTAAACATGATAATGGAGATTTTATTCTTAGAATTGAGGATACTGATCAAACGCGTAAGGTTGATGGTGCTGTTGAGTTTATATATGATACTCTTAAGTTATGTGGTTTTTCTATTGATGAGGGTCCACTAAATGCTGGTAGTTATGGTCCTTATGTTCAAAGTGAGAGGCTTAGTATTTATCAAGAGTATGCTCATAAGCTTGTTGAGATGGGTGGTGCATATTATTGTTTTTGTACTTCTGATAGACTTAATGAACTTCGTGATATAGCAAATTTAAATAAAGTTCCTTTTATGTATGATGGTCATTGTAA
>CAZBFY010000070.1:0-5013 GCA_964491445.1 uncultured Mycoplasma sp. | reverse complement strand
GAGAAGAGGCTAAATCTAGGATAGCTAAGGGGGAAAAGTATGTTATTCGTCAGGCTATGCCTAAGACTGGGGAGACTGTTATAGATGATCTTGTTTATGGTAAGGTTGTTGTTGATAATAGTGTTCTTGAGGATCAAATTCTTCTTAAGTCTGATGGTTATCCTACTTATAATTTTGCTAATGTTATTGATGATCATTTAATGGATATTACTCATGTTGTGCGTGGTAAGGAATATTTAGATCAGACTGCTAAGTATAATTTGTTATATGATGCTTTTGGATGGAAAAAGCCTGTTTATGCTCATGTTGCTATGGTTTTAGGAGAAGATGGTTCTAAGCTTAGTAAGCGTAATGGTGATGCTTCGTTTATGGATTTATATAATGATGGTTATTTACCTTGTGCTATTGTGAATTATTTAGCTTTTCTTGGATGGAGTCCTTGTGATAATAGAGAAGTATTTTCTCTTGATGAGCTTGCTAGTGTTTTTGATCCTTCTAGGATTAGTAAATCTTCTAGTCAGTATGATGTTAAGAAGCTTAATTGGTATAATGCTCAGTATATTAAGAAGATGTCTTTTGATGATTATTTTGCTTTAGTTATACCTTTTCTTAAAGATGCGTATGATTTAAGTGAGAAGAGTGATGAGTGGATACGTCATTTAGCTCTTATATATAAGAATCATATTAGTTATGGTAAGCAAATTGTTGATGAGGTTAGTTTATTTTTTAATGATATTTGTCTTTCTTCTGAGTGTGTAGAGTTTATGAATAGTGATGGTGTTAGTTCTACTATTTCTGTGTTTAGAGATGAGATTTTAGCTCTTGATAAGTGGGATGTTGATAGTATTTCATTTGCTATTAATAATACTAAGGAGAAAGCTGGAGTTCGTGGGAAAATGCTTTTTATGCCTATTAGGATAAAGACTTCTGGGGTTATGCATGGTCCTGAGCTTGCTGATACTATTTATTTAATTGGAAAGGATACTGTTTTAGATAGACTGGGAAAGGAATGATGTTTTTTGAAGTTATATAATACACTTTCTAGGAAAGTTGAGGAGTTTATACCTTATGAGGATGGTAAGGTTAAAATGTACACTTGTGGTCCTACTGTTTATCATTTTGCTCATATAGGGAATCTTAGGACTTATATTATGGAAGATGTTTTGGAGAAGTCTTTTGAGTTTTTAGGGTATGATGTTTCTAGGGTTATGAATATTACTGATGTTGGGCATTTATCTAGTGATGCTGATACTGGTTGTGATAAGATGGTGGCAGGTGCTAAACGTGAGAATAAGTCTGTTATGGATATTGCTAAGTTTTATACTGATAAGTTTTTTGAAGATTTTAATAAACTTAATATACGTAAGCCATCGGTTGTTGTTCCTGCGACTAGTATGATTAATGAATATATTGAAATGATTTCTGTTTTACTTGATAAGGGTTATGCTTATAAGTCTTCTGATAATATTTATTTTGATACTTCTAAGTTAAGTAATTATTATGTTCTTACTAATCATACTAGTGATGATTTGTTTGTGGGTGTTCGTGATGATGTTTCTTTAGATGTTAATAAGCGTAATAAGACTGATTTTGTTCTTTGGTTTACTAAGTCTAAGTTTGATAATCAAGAGCTTAAATGGAGTTCTCCTTGGGGTGTTGGTTATCCTGGATGGCATATTGAGTGTTCTTGTATTGCTGTTAAGTATTTAGGGGAATTTCTTGATATTCATTGTGGTGGTGTTGATAATATATTTCCTCATCATACTAATGAAATTGCTCAGACTGAGGCTTATGTTGGTCATCCTTGGTGTAAGTTTTGGTTTCATTCAGAACATCTTAATGATAGACGTGGTAAGATGAGTAAGAGTAAGGGTGATTTTTTAACTGTATCTTTGTTAGAGGATAAGGGTTATAATCCTCTTGCTTATAGGATGTTTTGTTTATCTTCTCATTATAGGAAGCAACTTATGTTTTCTTATGATGTGTTAGATAGTTTTCAAAAGTCTTATGATAAGCTTAAGAAGAGGGTGTCTTCTCTTGGTAATTCTGGTGATGTTACTGGTGTTGATAAGTATATTTCTTCTTTTAAAGAGAATATTAGTAATGATCTTAATACTTCGATGATGCTTACTACTTTGTATGATGTTTTAAAATCTGATTTAAATGATGCTTCTAAGAGATATTTGATTGGTTTATTTGATGAGGTTTTAGGACTTGGTTTACTTGAGAGTTCTGATAAGAGTTTTTCTTATGATGATGAGTTTATTCTTGCTAAAATTAATGATAGGAATATTGCTAAAGCAAATCGTGATTATGTTTTGGCTGATAGTATTCGTGATGAACTTGGTGCTTTGGGTATTAGGTTAATTGATACTAAAGATGGTACTAAGTATGAGGTTTTATAGGAGGATTATATGTATATAGGTTATGTTTTGATTTTGGTATCTATTGTTATTACTATTGGTGCTCAGATACTTATTAGTGCTCGTTATAGTAAGTATTCTAAAGTTAATAATAATAGGGGTATTAGTGGTTTTGAGGTTGCTAGTGAGATTTTAAAGAGAAATGGTCTTGATAATGTTTATGTTGTTGAAACTAAGGGCTATTTGTCTGATCATTTTGATCCTAGTTCTAATGTAGTTAGGCTTTCTACTGAGGTTTTTCATGGATGTACTATTAGTAGTGCTGCGATAGCTGCTCATGAGGTTGGTCATGCTATTCAACATAAGGAAGGTAACTTTTTTATGAAGCTTAGAAAGTTTATTTTTCCTGTTGTTAATCTTTGTTCTAAATTTGGGTATATTGCTATTATGATTGGTCTTATATTTGGATTTTTAGATTTGTTTTATATTGGTATTGTTATGCTTTTTGCTATATTGTTTTTTCAACTTGTTACTTTACCAGTTGAGTTTGATGCTTCTTCAAAGGGAATGGATAATTTAGAGAAGTTTAATCTTTTAGATACTTCTGAGAGAAAGGGTGCTTTAAAGGTACTTAAGGCTGCTGCTCTTACTTATGTTGCGGGTCTTATTACTACTCTTTTGGAAATTGCTAGACTTTTACTTATGGTTACTGGTAATAGGGAATAATGAGTCTTTATCAGCTTTCTTTTTTAGGAGATGCAGTTTTTGAACTTTTAGTAAGAGAGCATTTGATTAATGAGGGGTTTGTTAAACTTAATGATTTACAAAGATATACTCTTGATTATGTTACTGCGAAGAGACAAGCTTATTTTGTTAAGTGTTTGCTTGATGATGATTTTTTGTCTTTGGATGAGGTTGATATAATTAGACGTGGGCGTAATTTGAAGACACATAAAAGTCCGAAAAATTGTGATGCTGTTACATATAAGTATTCTACGGCTTTTGAGGTTTTGATTGGATATTTGTATATTAATGATAAAAAGCGTCTTGATGAGGTGTTTTTGTATATATTAGATTTAAAAGGAAGTAATTAATATGTTAATTTATGGCAGAAATAGTTGTTTTGAATATTTGAAGAAGTATAAGAAAGTTAAAAAGTTATATTTGGATAGGAATTTTAGTGATAAGCGTATAGTTTCTTTAATAGAGAAGTTTGATATGAAGCCTTTTTGGTGTACTAAGTATGAACTTGATGAGCTTGCTAAAGAGAATCATCAGGGTATAATAATTGATGTTGGTGAGTATAATTATGCTGATCTTGATGATATTATTAGGGATAATGGTTTTATTGTTATTCTTGATCATTTAGAGGATACTCATAATTTTGGTGCGATTATAAGAACTTGTTTAGCAGCAGGTGTTGATGGTATTATTATTCCTAAGGATAGGAGTGTTAGTGTTAATTCTACTGTTATGAAGACTAGTGTTGGAGCGGCACTTAATATGAGTATTGTAATGGTTACTAATATTAATCAGACTATTAGATATTTGAAAGATAAGAATTATTTTATTTATTCTAGTGATATGGATGGTAGTAGTTATACTGATGTTTGTTATGATGGTAATGTTGCTCTTGTTATTGGTAATGAGGGTCGTGGTGTTAGTGAACTAGTTAAAAAATCATCTGATTTTGTTGTTTCTATTCCTATGAGTGATAAGATAGAGAGCTTGAATGCTTCGGTTGCTACGGGAATACTTGTTTATGAGGTGATTAGACAAAGAAATTTATAGGAGGTTTTTGTGGAATATAATGATTATGAACTTATATATATGGTAAATGAAGATGAGGATGCTCTTTTATGTTTGTTAAATAAGTATGAGCCTCTTTTTAGGAAAATTGCTGCTTGTTATGTTAGGTTTTCTATTAATAAAGGATTTTCTTATGATGATATTGTTCAGCAGTGTAGGGTTACTTTGTATGAGGTTATTGATAAGTATGATTGTGATAAAGATGTTTTGTTTTATACGTATCTTTTAGTTTGTCTTAATAGGGCTATTTGGAATATGCTTAGGAATAAGGTTAGACAGCCTGAGTGTTGTTATTATATGGATATTGAAGATTATGATAATCTTGAGCAGTTTAGGTCTTTTACTGATATAAGTTTTGATTATGATGATTATGAGTTTGAGGTTAGTGTTATTAATTTTAAGAATAGTTTAAAAGATTTAGATTCTTGGATTTTTGAGCTTAGGTATAATGAGTTTGGATATAGGGATATTGCTTCGTTACTTGATATAAATATTAAGAAAGTTGACAATTCTTTACTTCGAACTAAAAAAAAGATGGAAAAGTACTTTTTATTTTCATAATTTTGGGTTATAATGTTTCTATGATAGGTGGTTTGCGATATGGTAGATAGTGTTATTTCGCTTAGACAATTTATTGATAGAAGAGATGAGTTTGATAATGTTAAGATTCATACTTTTTGTCGTTTAATGAAAAAGGTATCGGAAGCTATTGATAGAGATGAGCGTAGTATTATTAGGATTAATTTGGATGAGATTAAGATTGATACTAGTAATGGGGATATTGTTCTTCCTGATAGTTTGTTTAATAATTTTGGGGATGTTTCTAAGACTGTTGCAGGTT
>CAZBFY010000069.1:0-6037 GCA_964491445.1 uncultured Mycoplasma sp. | reverse complement strand
ATTTTTCTTATAATTTAATTCTACATTAAAATAACTACTTTTTCAAGTAGCTATTGTTTAATTTAAAATAAAAGAATTTCTCTTATTTTAACATGCTCTAAAAGAACTTAAGATTATTGCTAGTAGTATATATAAAACTACTGCTATTATTAGACCTGATGGTCTTTTTGTGCATGTTTGAGTGGTTGTTACTGTTTCTTCACAACATGTTTGATTATTCATGCGTTCACCTCCTTAAACCCAAGCACCTAATATAATGATTAGTAAAATAAATAAAACTAAAACTATTGCAGATGATGAAACATAATTCATATTTATTCCTCCTTTTTAACTTTCTAAAATATTCTATGGGAAATATATAAAATTTGTGAATATATCTACCTAAATATTGTCAAGTTTTAACTTTTTTGTTATGATGTATATGTAGTCTTGAAAGGAGAAAATGATGAAAAACATAGGAAAATTATTTGTACTTGCAACTCTTACTCTTGCAGTTGTAGGTTGTGGTGCCATTCCCACTTTAAAAAATGGTGAACAATTAGTAGCATCTTTAGATAAAGGAGGAGTTTCTGCAGATGCATTATATACTAAATTAAAAGATAAGTATGGTGCTCAAGAATTTGTTGATCTTCTTGATACTGAAATATTAGATAGTAAGTATAAAGAAGATGATGCTGAAAAAGAATATTTAAATGAACAAATTAAAGAGCTTAAATCGTCTGCTAAAGAAAATAATATTTCTTACGAAGATTTATTATCTTATTATGGTTTTGATAATGATGATGCTGTAAAGGATTATTTTAGATTAACTTATAGAAGAGATAAAGCTGTTAATGAGTATGTTGCTGATAAACTTACTAATAGTGAAATGAAGAAGTATTATAATGATGAAGTATATGGGGATATTAAACTTAAACATATTTTGATTTCTCCAGATACTAGTGATGATATGACTACTGAAGAAAAAGATAAAGCCCTTGAAGATGCTAAAAAAGAAGCTAAAGATATTATTAAGAAGCTTGATAAAGGTGAAGATTTTGAAAAACTTGCTAAGAAGTATTCTGATGATTCTGCTACTAGTAAAAAAGGTGGAGATTTAGGATGGGTTTCTACTGGAGATATGGTTGAGGAATTTGATGAAGCTGCTTTTAAACTTAAAAAAGGCAAATATACTTCTAGTCCAGTAAAAACTACATATGGTTATCATATAATTTACAAAGTTGATGAAAAAGCTAAACCTAAATTTGAAAAAGCTAAAAGTGAAATTAAAGATGCTTTAGTTAAACAAAAACTAGAAGATGATCCTACTTTATATTACAATACTTTAGATAGTATTAGAAAAGAAGCAGGGTTAAAGTTTGAAGATAAAGACTTAAAGAAAGCTTATAATACTTATATGAATAACCTTAAGAATCAAGCTAGTTCTAGTAATTCATCTTCTGAAGAATAGTATATAAAAAAGATTCTGATTTGAATCTTTTTTGAGTGTGTAAATAATTTTATGTAGTGTACTTTATAATACTTACACACTTTATTTTACACTCTCTTTTATTACTTGCTTATTATCTTATTTGTGTTTTGCAATATGGACATTCATTTGGAGTCCCTAATAATTCTCTTCCACATGCTGGACATTTATTAGTACTTTCATTTGGCATATAATCTTGAAGTCCTGCATCAAAGTCTTCATTATTTATGTTTTCGTTGTTTGTATTAGTATTATTTACGTTATTACTTATATTTTCTTTATTTATATTAGCATTATTTATGTTATTCATGTTGTTACTTATACTTTCTTTGTTTGTATTGATATTATTTTTTGTACTTATTATTGTTCTTTCTTGATTAATACTTTTATTATCATCTAGTTTATATCCATTTACATCTAGATTCTCTTTTTTCTTTTTTACTGATTTTAGGTATACTACAAGTGGTATTCCTATTACTAATAGTACTAATACTATTGCTATTACATAATATATTATTCCTACGCTTGCTTTTGTTATATTTATTGTATATGTTCTTGTAGTATTATCTTGTGATTTTGTTATTATTTTTATTATACTTCCATCTTTTAGGTTTTCATTTCCTATAATACTATATGTTGAAGTAGTATCGTCCATTATTACATTTATATCTAATTTATCTTCATCTTTTATTACTAATTTATAGTCTGTTTTTGTGTATTCAAATGGTAATTTATAATTTTTTACTATTATGTTCTTTATATTAGCATTGTTTCCTAGGGTTTCTCCTTGTTTTAATCTAGTTACTGTTATTTTATATTGTTTTTTTTCTTGTTTTTCTGATGTTACTGTTATTGTTATTAAATTTTCTCCAACTTTTAGATTTTTTCCACCTTTTATTTCTACTTTTGCTTGTTTATCTTCTGGAATTGCTACTACTTCTATTTTTTCTGTGTCATAAAGAACTTTTGTTTGATAATCAAGGGTATTTGGATCAAATGTTATATTTCCATCACTTAATGATATTGCTGATAATAGATTATTTGATGATCTTGTGTCTTTTTTATTTATGTTTATGACATATGTTTTCTTTTCATTATTATCACTTGTTACTATAAGTGAAACTTTTGTTGTTCCAAAGTCTATTTTTTTATTTTCTATTTCTCCTGATATTGTTTGTTTTTCTTCATCTTTTATTCCTTTTATTGTTAGTTTATCTACTGTTTTATCTAGTTCTACTGTATATTCATATGTGTTTTTATCAAATTCTGGAGATAGTGTTCCTTTTGATAGAGTTATTCCTTTTAAATAAGCATTATTGCTACAGTTTCTTTTTATGTTTAATGTATATACTTTTTTATCTTTATTTTCTGCTGATACTGTTATTTTTATAGTATTATTTCCACATTTTAGTTTTGTGTTTGTTGCTGTTGCTTTTGATTTTGAACTTGTTTTTGTATTTGATATGTTAACTTTTTCTTTATTTGTTGTTATGTTATATGTTGTTTGGTTTTTGTTATAGTCTGGTACTAGTTCTCCATCTATTTTAATGGAATTTAATGTATTTACAGCACTTAATACTGTTATATAACTTTGATCATCGTCGTTTATGACTCCTCCTAGTTTAAATGATGCGTCTATGTCTATCATTACTCTTCCTGTTCCGCCACTTTCTTTTGATTTTAATGTTATTTGCCCTACTTCTCCATTTTTAATTGTGTCTCCTTTTTTTAAGGTTACTTCTTTGCTTATAAATGGACTTTCTGCGATTACTTCTATTCTTGATATAGTAGCAGTATTGCCTCCTGATATGTTGGCATATATACTACATGTTATATTCTTTTTTGGATTTGCTTGAGTTGGACAACTTAATGTTATGTCTAGACCTTTAGCTTCTACTTTTACTGGGGATATTATTATTAAAGCAAATAATACTACGATACCTAAAATATTTAATATACTCTTTTTCATTTGATCACGTCCTCTACTATAAGTAAGTATAGAACAAAGTAACAAGTTTTTCAAGTTAAAATACTTATTTTGGAGTCTACTTTTTTAGTAGATATTAAAAAACACCGAATATACTGGTGTTATATTATTTTTTATTAATTCAAATTATTATCTATTAATTGTTTTAAATTTTTTATTTCTTTATTTAGATTTTCATTTTTATGTATATTAAATAAATATTCGTATCTAAATATATAGAATCCTTTATAATTTTTTTGGTTTCTTGCTATTATTATTTGTTTTTTTATTATGTCTGTTTCTTCTACCCATTCGTTTTCTCCGGTTCCTGCATATTTATCTATTTTTCCTGATTTATATAGTGATAGTGCTACATATAGTTCTTTGTTTTTTATATTTATATTTGACCATTTTTTTAGTGTTGGTATATATGGTTTTGTTTGATTACTTAGTCCGTAATATAATTGAGGTATTATAAAATCTATTTTATCTGTTTTTAGAATATTTTCTATGTCTAAGTATTCTTTATCTTTATTGTTTTCTATGTTTCCTGATGGGGATAGTCCGAATTTTATGTTTTTATTTGTTTGTTTTACTATATTGTAACTTGTTTCTATTAGTTTATTTATATTGTTTATTCTATATGTTTTTAAATCTATTTCTTTATTGGTATTATTATATGTATTTATATCTATTGTATCGTTTGGATAGTAGTAATCATCGTATAGTACTCCTTTTATGTCATAGTTTTCGCATAGTTCTTTTAGGCCTTTTTCTATGTATTTTAATACTTCTTCTTTAGCAGGGTTTAGATATATTCCTTGATCTGTTATTTGTATATTATCTGTGTTTAACCATTTGTAATAGTAAGAGTTTTTTGATATGTCTCCGGTGTTATTATCGTTTCTTATTCTAAATGGGTTAAGCCAAGCGTATATCTCTATGTTTTTATCTTTTGCTTCTTCGATGAAGTATTTTAATATATCTAGTTTTAATTTATCTCCTTCGTGTTCTGTTACTGTATGTGATGACTGATATATGTTAGATGGATATATTGCATCACTAAAAGGGCTTACTTGTAATATAATGCTGTTTAATCCATAATAGCTTATGTTATTTATCATTTCTGTTATTAAGTTTTCTTGTTCTTCTTTACTTCTTCCTTTTAGATGGGCATAATCTATATAAGATATAAAAACTCCTTTTTGTTCGTTTAAGGTTTTACTTTCTTCTTTTGTGTTTGTTTGGGTATCTTTTGTTATATAGTTATATGTTAAGATTATTGTTATTAGTAATATAATGGTAATTATTAATTTTTTCACTTTATCACCTTAAATCTTTTTTGTAAGTAGTCTTTTTCTGTTATGTATTTATTTTTATATAAAATTATATGTCTTTTTTCTTTATACATTGAGTTTTTGTTATTAATTATTTTTATTTTATTGAAGTTTATTTTGTTTATATATCTTTCTAATAACATTTTGTTATATAGGTAGTTTTGTCTTTTTAGATATATTATTATTTCTATTAGTAATAGTATTCCCATTAGGATGAAGTTTAGATTTTTATATATTATTATTAGTGGTATTATTAGTGTTATTGATATTATTATTACTAGTTTGTTACCTTTTTTATATGGTAATAAATAGTTTGTTATTATGTTAAGTATTTTCCCTCCGTCTAAGGGATATATTGGTAATAGATTAAATATTAGTAGTGTGTAGTGATAGTTTTTGAATATTTCAAAGTTTCTTGGGGTTATTAGACCTTGGTTTTGTATTAGTATTACTACTAGATATAGTATTATTTGAAATAATGGACCATTTATTAGTATTAATAGTTCTTCTTTTAGGGGTTTGTTTATTTTTTCGTTTAGTTTTGTACATCCACCGAATGGATATATTGATATTTTGTCTATATTCCATTTTAGGTGTTTTGCCATTAGTAGGTGTCCTAGTTCATGAATTATTACTATTAAAAAGACCATTGTAAATTCTTTTAGCATTCCTGTTACTACTGATAGTAATATTAGTATATAAGTAAATGGATGGATATATATTTTATTTAAGATAGTCTTGATATTTTAAATACTTTCCGTTTTTTTGGAATACCATGTAAAAGCTTTTTGAGGCTTCTGCTAAGAGTTCGCCTTTTGTTACATAGTCGTATAAGCTTACGTTTATATTATCTATGTTTCCATACCAAACATTTACTCCGTCTACTTGTTCTATTATTACTGTTTTTCCGTAGTTTTCTTTGTTTCCTACGAATACTACTATTCCACTTTCTATTATTGGTACTAGATAGTTTTCTTCAACATTTAGTTTTACTCCATCTTTATAAATAGATGCATCTTTATATACTAAATTTTCATTGAATACTAGTTTTGTTTTTTCTTTTACTGTATTTTGGAATGGTGTTATGTCTCCGAAGTGGGATTGGTACCATTTATTTATTGTTGCGAAGTTTATGTTGTTTTCGTATAGGTATTTGTATATTATTTGTTTGTTGTTTTGATCATATTTTAAGAATATCTTTGTACTTAGTATTTTTAAAATACCTATAATTTTACGGGTTTTTAGTTTATTTATTATTTTGTTTTT
>CAZBFY010000068.1:0-6042 GCA_964491445.1 uncultured Mycoplasma sp. | reverse complement strand
AAAAAGATGCAGAAATGGTAATGAATACTTTAAAAAATGAAGCAAGAGAAAAAGCCTTAGCCGAAGGTTTAGCAGAAGGAAAAGCAAAAGGTTTGGCAGAAGGTTTAGCAAAAAAAGCACTGGAAACAGCAAAAAAGATGTTAAAAAAAGATATAGATATTAAAACTATATCAGAATGTACTGGTTTATCTGAAAAAGAAATAAGAAACTTAAAATAGCTACTTTAAAGAGTTGCTATTTTTATTATGACAAATAAAAATAAAAACATACCAAAAAATTAAATAATCAATAAAAAAGGTTCTACTGTGAACCCACTAATTTTGCTTGAACAACTAATCTATGATCACCATCTATATAACAAGTAGAAAGTGTCAAAATTTTATCATTTATATTAACCGGAGTATTAAAATCTTTAATACTTCTTTTTATAGCTTTATTTAAATATTTTTGATATGAATTATTAGTACTAAAACTAATATGTAAATAATCATTAGTTTCTTCTAAAGTATAAACACTAAAAACTTCAAAAGTTAATCTTTCTTTTTCAGTATCAAAAGTTATTTTTTGCATATCCTTATTATTTAACCATTCATCTTTTAATACATCTTTTAAAGTACTATAACTAGTAGTTCTTTTATAAGTATGACCATATATAATAGTATTAGTATTTAAATCAGGAAAAGTATTTTGATAATCTGCAAAAACCCACCCAAGAGAGTTATATTTCTTATCATAACCATGTGTCAAGTAAAAAGTATTATCTTCGCTCTTAACAATAGGCATATTTATCTCGGTACCAGGAACATAAAGCCATGCAACAGTATCACTATTCTCATTTTTTAACTTAGTAAAATCCCTATGAATATTTACCTTATTTTCTTCTTCTTTTTGTTTCTTTAAAGAATCTGCAACCTCTTTAGCTTTCTTTTGCTGACTTGCAAGTAACTCTTGTTGCCTTATCCTAGACTCTTCTATATCTCTTTTCTGATCAAATATATACTTTATACCATAACCGCCGCCTACTAAAAGACATATAGCAAGGAGGTTAATACATAATACTAACGTCTTATTACTTTTTTTCTTTATAATTTTATTATCATTATTGTTATCATCTATATAATTGAAAAAATCATTAAAACTATTATTAATATTAACACCTCCATATCCTAAAGTAAGTATATACCATTTTTTCCTAAAAGTAAATGAACAAGCAGACAAAAAACGAGAAAACTACAAGTTATTCTCATTTATACATAAACTAAAAGCAAAACTAAATCACATCTTTAACCAAATACTTCTTAATAACATTAAAATCATTATATTTTTTATATTTATTCTTAACAGCCATATAACTATCCATACCTTTACCAAGTATTAAAACAATATCTCCATCCATACTCATCTCAATAGCACGCCTTATAGCTTTTTTTCTATTAATAACAGAAATATAATTATTACTAACAACCTCACAAGTTAAATCCCTAATAATATCTTTTACTTTTTCATTTCTAGGATCATCCATAGTAAATATAACCTTATCAGACAAATCACATGCTAATTTTCCAATATCTTTTCTCTTTTCAATCTCTCTTCCACCAGCACTTCCTAAAACAGTAATTATTCTATTAGTTTTAATACTATTAGCAAACTTTAATATCTCAAAAGTAGCTCTTTTAGTATGAGCATAATCAAGTATCACACTAGAACCATTCAAAGTCTTAAAAACATTCATCCTACCACTTATAGGTTTTATATCCTTAATTAACTCTATTAACTCATAAATATCATAATCTAAAGAACATAAACACACAACAGCACTAGTTAAATTATAAACATTAAATTCTCCAAGCAAAGGACTGTCTATATTATAAACACTATTCTTATACTTTAAAGAAAACAAAGTTTTATCACTAAATAACTTAATATCCATTATTTGATAATCAGCTTTCTTACTTTTACCATAAGTAATAATATTCTTATTCATATTCCTAATCTCTTTATAAGAAGAATCATCTATATTTACAATAGCAATACCATCTTCTCTTAAATTAGAAAATATCTTTAACTTAGATCTCAAATAATTATCAAAAGACTTATGAATATTCAAATGATCACCAGTAATATTACTAATAATAACTCTTTTTAAACTTAAATTCTTACATCTATTATGAAGTAGACCCTCACTAGAAGCTTCCATAACTAAATTATTAATGCTTTCATTTCTTAAAACATTAGCATATTTTAAAATAATATCAATAGCAGG
Source organism: uncultured Mycoplasma sp. (assembly GCA_964491445.1). Taxonomy (GTDB): domain Bacteria; phylum Bacillota_I; class Bacilli_A; order RF39; family UBA660; genus UMGS1449. The sequence continues at coordinate 3,779 of CAZBFY010000068.1, read as the reverse complement.
AGTAGTATTTCTAGTCTTAATACACTTATTTTTATATATAAAACCATTAGTACCCAAATAAGCAGTATCCTCATAATTACTAAGTAATTGCTTAATAATCATAGCAGTCGTAGTCTTACCATCAGTACCTGTAATACCAATAATATTTAAATTTTCTAAAGGCTTCTGATAATAATTATCATATATTTCAAACAAAGCATCATTAGTATTATTAACTTTTATCAAAGGAATATTAGTCTTCCTCTTAATATCTTTATCAATAACAATAGCACTAGCTTTTTTAATATCCTTTATATAACAATGTCTATCCTCAAGTTCATCATGTATACATACAAATACATCATTTTTCTTAACATACTTAGAATTAGTCTTAACATTCATATTACATCATATTCATGCTAGTCTTATAATCATAACTAGTTTTAGGTAAACTTACTTCCTCAAAATTCTTAATTTTTTGTTCTAAAACACTTATTCTTTGCTCAAGTTCATTTATCTTATTATAATCCTGATTCATAAAAGGATTAAAACCATTCTCAGGCATAAAACTTTGATTCATAAAACCATATGGCATTATTTGATTAGGCATATTTCCTCCTCCTTTTTCATTTTTATTGTATGCTTTTATATTTATTTTGTTACAAAGCTATAGTATAATGTATTTTAGGTGATTTTATATGCGAATTAGAAATATTAAAGACAAAGAAGAAATTCTTGCAAATAGTAAATATATTTTAAAAGATTATAATTTAAAAGGAAAATGGAAAGAAAAGTTTAAAAACAATAATCCAATATGTGTAGAAATAGGTACAGGAAAATGTTCATTTATATATGAAATGGCCCTTAATAATCCAAATATAAACTATATAGGAATAGAAAGAATAGATACAGTACTTGCTTTAGGTATAAAAGAAATAGAAAAAAATAAAGAACTAAATAACTTATATCTAATAAATTATGATGCACTTAAAGTAGATGAAATATTTGATCATGAAATAGATACCCTTTATTTAAATTTTTCAGATCCTTGGCCAAAGAAAAGACATGAGAAAAGAAGATTAACAAACTTTAGATTTTTAGAAAAGTATGATATAATGTTTGCAAGTGATAGTAAAATAATTTTAAAAACAGATAATGAAAGCTTATTTGAGTATTCAATTATTTCACTTACAAAATTTGGTTATAAAATTAATGATATATCACTAGACTTACACAAAAGAGTAGATTATAATAATGTTATGACAGAATACGAGAAAAAATTCTCTAGTAAAGGTTGTAAAATTTATATGTTAAACGCAAGTAAAAATGTTTCAAAATAATAAATGATTTGTTATAATAGAAGAGGTGAGTATGAAAAAATACATATTAGCAGTCATTGCTTTACTTTTTCTTACAGGGTGTACTAACTTAGATACATTATCTTATGATAAAATAGTAGATAACACTTTAGAAGAAAAAACTTCCAAAAGCAATACTTATTTAGAAGGTTATAAACTTTATTTACCACTACATATGACTTTAATAGGAGATCTTAACAACAATAATATATTATATTCATATGGAGATAAATATTACTTATATGTTGACTTAATAAGTTATTATAATAAGAAACAAAACGAATATGAAATAGAAGAAACAAGCTATAAATATAGTAAAAATTTTGATTATAAAGACTTAAAAGGTTATGTATTAGTAAGCAAGTCAAAAGGTGGTTACTTAGTTCAAACTATGTATAATTATGCAAAAGTAGAAGTAGTAACTACTGATGTAAAAAGAGCTATAGCAGATAGTTTAATAGTTCTAAAAAATATAAAATATAATTACAAAATAATTGATAGTATGATAGGATCAAATGCTCTTGTATATGATACAGAATTATTCACATTACTTGGTCCTAAAAAAAGTGCAGATAGTTTCTTACAATATGTTGAAGAATATGGGGTTTATGATGAAGAAGATTCTAATAACGATGAAGATATTATTGATATAGAATCATCAGACTAAAGAGGTGTAAATATGAAATTATTGGATAAAATAAAAAATGCAATATTCGAAGAAGATGAATTTGAAGAATTAGAAAGAAAAGAAGATGAAATAAAACCTGAACTACCAAAAGAAGAAGTAGTGAAGAAAATTGATATAGAAAAAACAATTCCCAAGAAAATAGAACTTCCAAAAGAAGAGAAAAAAGAACAAATAGAACTTCCAAAACCAATGAAAAGAGAACAACATCGCAAAACGCCAGTAATATTTAATGAAGAAGACTTTGTTATGGAAGAAGAAAGAATGATTCCAAAACCAGAACCAAAGAAAAGGGAAGAGCCAAAAAAACCTTTATATGGTGGATATAAAGATGAAAAACCAAAAGAAAAGTTTAAACCATCACCAGTAATATCTCCAGTATATGGTTTTGTAGGAGTAAGTCCTATATTAGAAAAACCACGTAATGATGAAGTATCATCTTTCAACGAAATGTTTGCTAAAGAAAAAGAAAAAAAACCACAAGTAACATTAGATACAGTAAGACAAAAAGCATTTGGAGTAGAAAAAGAACATGAAGAAGATGATGATTTAGGGTTATTATATGACATGAAAACAGATGATACACCTTTAATTTCAAAAGTAACTCTAGGAGATGCTGAAGAATACTTTGATGACTTAGGACTTGAATATAACGTTGATTATAAAGATAATGCTAAAGAAAAATCCTCAAAAACAACAAGAAGTACAAAAAATGAAAGATTAACAAAAGCAGTAGAAAAAGAAATACAAAAAGAAAAAGAATCTACTAAAGACCTAGAAATAACAAAAGAACAAATAAAAGCAAAAACAGCAAAAGAGATTAAAAAAACTAATAAAATAGAGTCTTTAGAAGAAATAAATGAAGAACCAGATGAAAAAAACTTATATGATTTAATCGATATGATGTACGAAAATAAAGAATAAGGAGGAGTCTATGGGAATCAATAGTGTACTTATTACAATATTATTAGTATTTTGTATAGTATTAGTAATAATTCTAATAATCGGAGGCATAAAGTTAATGTATACAATAGATAAGACAAACATGATATTAGATGATTTAGAAAAAAAACTTAAGAGCGTTAATGGACTTTTTACTGCTATAGATACGGTAACAGATACATTTACAACAATAAGTGAAACTATCGTAGGAAAAGTTTTATTGATGATAGAAAAGATATTTAAAAAAAGAAAATAGGGAGGTATTTATGAAAAAGAAAACATTAGGAAGCTTAGTAGCAGGAGTAGCATTAGGGGCAGGTCTAGGAATATTATTTGCACCTAAAAAGGGTAGTGAAACAAGAAAAGAATTAGGAGAAAAACTAGATACACTATGTAAAAAAGCAAAAGAAATAGACTATGAAGATATAAGAATTCAAGTTGAAGACAAAATATCAGAAATAAAAGAAGAAATAAAAGAACTAGATAAAGAAAAAGTCCTAGAAATAGCAAAAGAAAAAAGTGAACAAATAAAAAATAAAATAGATGAACTAGCAAAACTTGCAAAGAAAAAAGCAACTCCAGTAATAGAAAGTGCAATAGAAGATTTAAGAAAAGCTGCTATCAAACAAACAAAAGAAATAACAAAAAAACTAGAAGCAAAACAACCAGAAAAAAAGAATTAACAAAATAACAATTAATAAGTAGGATGTAATTATTTCTATTTAGTAATTGCATCCTTTAACCCATAATAACCATAATTAAACGTTAGTATTTACAGCCTTATATGATATTTTACTTTAATTGTACTCCAAAAG
>CAZBFY010000067.1:0-6070 GCA_964491445.1 uncultured Mycoplasma sp. | reverse complement strand
TAGGTAATTCAACACCAAATAATGTAACTTTATATGGTGTATGTAAACCAAAAACTTATACAATTATTTATAATAAAAATGGTGGAACGGGTACTATGACTAGTGATACTGTAGAGTATGATGGAAGTGCCACAATAAAAGCAAATACTTATACAAGACAAGGATATACATTTGCAGGCTGGACTACTAATAGTGATGGAACAGATGATGGACATGGTTGGTCAAATTGGTCTGGTACATGGAAATATGTAAATGGACAATATGGAATAGCAGACAATAAACTAACTTTATATGCGAGATGGAATTTAAATACATATACAATTAGCTATAATTTAAATGGAGGAACAAACCCAAGTAGTGGAGTTACAACAAGTTATAATGTAACCACATCGACATTTAGCTTACCAACCCCAACAAGGTCAGGATATACATTTGATGGTTGGTATGAAAATTCTGGACTTACAGGGACAAAAGTAACACAAATAGCAAAAGGCTCAACAGGAAATAAAACATATTATGCAAAATGGAAAGCAAATACTTATACAATAACATTAAATGGCAATGGTGCAACAACAAATGGTACAACAAGTATAACAGCAACTTATAATTCAAGTACTTTAAGTCCATCAACAATTACATTACCACAAAGAAAATATACAGTAAGTGGGTTTAATGCTAATTCAACTGGAGCTACAATATCTTCAACTAATACTCTTACATCAACATATACTTTTAATGGTTGGTATACAGCGTCTTCTGGAGGAAGTAAAGTAATTAATAATAGTACTACTCCAGCATTACAAGCAAGTATCTCTGGATATACAGATGCAAATAGCAAGTGGACAAAAACCTCAAATGCAACACTTTATGCAAACTGGACAAGTAAAAGTGTTACCTTACCAACAGTAAAAAAGACAGGATATACATGTAAATGGAATACTTCTTCAAGTGGAGGTGGAACAAGTTATAATAGTGGAGCATCAATTACTCCAACTAGTAATATAAGTGCATTATATGCAGTTTGTACAGTTAATAAAGTTAAAATTAATCTAAATGTAAATGGTGGTACAATAGCTTCTCAAACTACTGAAAATGGAGTAGTTTCAAATTGGACAACAGATTCAGATGGAACAATTTATCAAAATGGTTCAATGTATGTTCATGCTATTAATTATGGTAGTCAAACATCTTCTACAGGTTTAGCAAATTATAATCTTGATTATTTCATATATATTACTAAAGCAGGATATACTGCTACAAAGGATCAAGAATGGATATGTATGAGTGGTTGTACAACTGCTTCTAAAGTTTATAGTCAGTATAATGTATATCAGGCTTCTGATTTCTGTGATGCTTCAAATGGAGATTGTACAGTAGAGCTTAAAGTTAACTGGGTACCAAAGACAAAAGACATATCATATAAAATAGATTATGATACATCAACTTATCCAGGTCCAAGTAGTACTTATTCAAGTTCTACATATCAAACACTTAGTAAAAGTAGTTCAACATTAAAATATGGAACAAGTGAAACAATAACAGCTTCTCCTGCATATCCAGATGATAGATACACAGGAAGTGTTTCATGTACAAATGGAATAACAGCAACATTAACTGAGGGAAGTGGAACAACATCAAGAACAGATTCAATTAAAATAACAAATAATTCAGATACAACAACAGATAGCGTATGTACAATAAAATACACACCAAAGTGGAAAGGAATAGCAGCAGGTTCTTATACAAAAGGTTCGAATTTCTCTTCTTCCAATTATGCAAATAACTCAAGTGATTGGACGGTAGTTAGTGATAATGGAGATAATGTAGGTCTTGCCTATAATGATGTATTTAGCGGAGGATATGGAGCTTATAGCAATGCATCTACCTATTTAACAAGTGCTTTTAATGGAAATGCAGTTATGGTTAACGATATATCAAAAGGAGGAATAAAACAACAAACAAATGGTTATATAACAACCGATAGTGGTATTTCAACAGGACTTTCTGGTTATAGTTACTGGACAGGCTCAGGTAAGTTTTTCAATAATGCAACAAAAGTAAAATATACTGGATTAGTTGGTCGTAGATATAAATCAGGACAAGAAAATTATAGATCCGATGTATTTGATGGACTTTCTATTTATACTTTTAAAGATTCAGTAACATCTAGTACTATAATATCTCCAAGTACAATAGTATCATCAAGTGGAACTGGATATTCAGAAAGCAATGGTACCGTAACAGTAACAGATGGAAAAGTTAATAAAGGTACTCAAAAATCAAAATATTATTCACGTCGATATATGCAAGTTGATATAAAAGACTTTTCTGGAGATTATCCTGGAAGTTCTTCAAGATTAGCATCACGTGTAACAAGAAAAGAATTACTTAATGATGGTAGTACAAACACAATTAGTCAAACACAATTTGGAACAACTTATAGAATAACTGTCTATGCTTGTGGTGGAGATCTTCACGGGAACAGAGTAGTTTACAGATATAAAAGTTCTTCAGCTTTCTATTATGCAAATGAAGGTACAGGGATAGGATGGTCTGGAAGTTCTTATAGTGTTGATAATGCACTTTCCTATTCATATACGGCTGATACTGGATATTTAAGAAGCGAATTTGCCGGAGGAGCTTCAACAACTTGTAGTAATGAATGTTCATCATCTGATGATTGTTCTGGTTGTACATATTATAACTCAACAATAAAATATCATAGAACTTATCGTAATGATACAAATAGTTACTGTGTCAAACCAACAGAATACACATCTATTGAAGACTATACATTTATACTTTATTATAGACCATATATAGTAGTGAGGGAAAGATAATGAAAAAAAAGATATTAATAGTTATATCAATAATAAGTATTATATTTGTAGTAGCATTATTAGTGATGCAATCATCTAATGATGCTACTAACAAAGAAAAACCAGAAAAAAAAGATAAAAAATGTATCGATATAGAAACAAAAATAGAAAACAATGAAACATTTGCTCTTTTTATAACTGAAGATTTATCAGTTGAAGGAGATCAAAGCGATATACTAAATAAGTATTTAAGAAATTATAAAACAGATAATAATATATATATTATTGATAAACTTGATATGGATAAAAACTGTATAAAAAAGATAGTAAAAGAAGCAGGAGTATATGATGTTGCAAGTGATACTCAAGTAAGTTCAGTTTTAGGATACTTAAAAGGTAAAATGATAGGTAGTATACATAATTTAACTAGTTATGAAGCATTAGAAGATTTTCTTAATGGAAATAAAATAATAACAAAAAAAACAATAAAAGATAACCTTAGTTTAAATGAATTTAAAAATAAAACTAAACAAAATAAGTATATGTTATTAATATTTATTGATGAAGAAAAAAGAATGTTTTTTACAAAAAAATTAGAAGAAGTATTTAGTGATTATAATTATGATACTATAAACAGAAAAAGCAAAGAGGGACAACAAATTGATGAGTTTATGAAAAAAGAATATAAAAAATATAATGAATATCCAAGATTATTCTATTTTGAAAAAGGTAAACTAATAAAGGATGATGAAGTTTATTCACTAGAAAGCTTTGAAGAATTTAAAATCAATATCAATAAATAAACTTGTCTATAAAAATAAAAAATTAACTTTATAAAAAAACTAATTGTCAAGTATATATATTTCATGTTAAAATTATCTAGTAGGAATGGTGAAGTTTATGAGTGAATTTATAAATGAGTTTGGAAAAGAAAATTTTATTATTATAATAGTAGTAGTAGGAATAATAGTACTTGCTCTTATAGTAATATTAATTATAGAAAAATTACAACTTAAATCAAAAATGAAAAAACAAATGCAAAGACAAATATTAAATATAGATAATGCTATAAATAGTGTTAATGATAATACTTTTAATAATGTACATAATACAAATAATAATGATAATAGTTATAATACTAATAATTATAGTAATACAAATAATATAAGCAATACAAGTAATGATATAAATACTAATACTAATGATATTACTTATAATGATTCATATAAAAATGAAATAATTCATAATAATGAAACAATATACAATAACGAAAATACTAATAGTATTAGCACTAACACTGACTCTAACTTTAACACAAATAATAATATTTCTCATGAAAACTTTAATTATGCTGATAATAGTCAAGAAGTAGTATATGTTGAAAATACAAATTCTGAACAAGATGCTAAAGAAAAACTAGAAGAAGTTACAAAAAAACTTATAGATAAAGAAGATGATTTAATTGATCATACTCATTTTGAAGTAGAACAAGAAGAAAAATCAATAATTAGTTATGATGAACTAATAAGAGCATCTCATGATATAGATTCTAAAAATGATAAACTATTAATTGATGAAGGAGAAGCTGCTATTACTCTAGAAGAACTATATAAAAAACATGAAGATGAACAAAACATTATTTCAGAAGAAAAACCAGTTAAAGTAAATAATCCAGTATTTGAAGAAGAACCTAGAAAGTTTAAAAATTCAGAAGTAATTTCCCCAGTATTTGGTTTTTATAATGGAAAAGTAAAAAAATCTAGTAACGATGTTTTAAAAGATGTAAATAAAAATATTTCATCAAAAGAATTAGAAGAAGAAATACAAGAAACAGAAGATTTCTTATTAGAACTTAGAAAATTAAAGAGTAAATTAGATTAATCTAATTTCTTTTAAGTTGGAGGTAGTTTATGAAAGTAGGTATATATACACTTGGATGTAAAGTAAATACATATGAAAGTGAATTTATAATTAGTTTATTTAAAAACAGAGGTTATGAAATAGTACCTTTTGAAGATGAATGTGATGTTTATATAGTTAATACTTGTACAGTTACTAATAATAGTGATAGAAAAGATAGAAAAATAATAAATAGTATTAAGAATAAAGATGCTTGTAAAGTAGTATGTGGTTGTTTTGTTGAAAGTGCTAAAGACTATGACTTTACAGGAATAGATGTAGTGATAGGAAACTATAATAAATCAAATATAGTAGACCTAGTAGAAGAACATTTAAAAACAAAAAAACAAATAATATCAAAAGAAAACATAATGACAGTACCTTTTGAAGATATGAAAATAAATCATTTAGAAGCTAGAACTAGAGCATTTGTTAAGATTCAAGATGGTTGTGAGAATTATTGTGCTTACTGTATAATTCCTTTTGTAAGAGGAAGATGTCGTTCTAAAAAGAAAGAAATAGTACTAAGTGAAATAACAGATTTAGTTAATAATGGTTATAAAGAAATAGTGCTAACAGGTATACATACAGGAAATTATGGAGTAGATATAAACACAAACTTCTCAAATCTTCTAGAAGAAATATTAAATATAAAAGGTTTAAAAAGACTTAGAATATCCTCTATTGAAATAACAGAATTAGATGATAAATTCTTTAAGCTTTTAACAAACAAAATACTATGTAATCATTTACATATACCACTTCAAAGCGGTAGTGATAAAGTATTAAAACTAATGAATAGAAAATATAATAAAGAAGAATATAAAAAAATCATAGATAAATTAAGAAGTATAAGACCAGATATATCAATAACAACAGATGTTATAGTAGGTTTTCCACAAGAAGATGAAAAAGACTTTAATGAATGTCTTGAGTTTGTAAAAGAGATAAATTTCTCAAAAGTGCATGTATTTCCTTATTCTAAAAGAAATGGTACAAAAGCTGCTAGAATGAATGGTCATATAGATGGAAATACAAAGAAAGAAAGAACTAAGAAATTACTTAAATTATCAGAAGAATTAGAAAAGTCTTATTATAAAAGTTTTATAGGAAAAAAAGAACAAGTTTTAATAGAAAAAGTTATAGATTCATATTCTTATGGTCATACTACAAATTATTTATACTTAAAACTTAATAAAAAGTGTAAAGAAAATGAAATATATGATATTTCTATAGAAGAAAATAGTTAGTATTTACAGCCTTATATGATATTTTACTTTAATTGTACTCCAAAAGAAAGCAAAAAAATAGACTATATTTTTTGTTTCCTTTATAGTATACTGAATTTATGA
>CAZBFY010000066.1:0-6133 GCA_964491445.1 uncultured Mycoplasma sp. | reverse complement strand
CCCCCCCCCCCCCCCCCCCCCCCCCCCCCCCCCCCCCCCCCCCCCCCCCCCCGCGCCGTATTTTGAGGTGAGAAGTAAATATGAAAAGTAAGAAAAGTTTGGTCATAATTGTAATTCTATCAGTTTTATTATTGTCTTTAATAGGATATGTTGTATATGATAAGTTATATGCTAAGGATAATGAAATTATAGAAGAGGAGAAAGAGGTTATTTCTAAGCAACTTGTAGATAGTCTTTATGATAATTTGTTAGTAGGAAAATATGAAAATAAGAAGTTTGGTTTTTATTATGATAAGAAAGTAACTATTGATGATATACCTGATAATGAATTATTGCGATTTATTGCGACCGAATATAGTATTGAAAAAGGTTTGAGATTTAATGTTTATAATAATGTTCATTTTGATTCAACAAAAGCTAAATACTATCATTATGATGATGAAGAAGATAAGAAGGTATTTGATTCAGATGATAGTAATTCTAAAAGTATTGTTTCTAAGACTGAATTAGAAAAACTTATAAAAGAAAAATTCAATGTAGATAGGACAATAAATGTGAAAGATGGATTAACAGTATATTTAAGTCCTAATACTACTCAAAGAGCACATTATAAAGCTAGTAATAAGTCATTTTATTTTTATGATATGAAAAATGATGCTATAAATTGGTCTTATGTTGGAAGAAAATTTTTGAATTATAAAGTTTCAGGAGATAATTTATATATATATGATAAAGCTGTAGTGTGTTGTGATTATTATGGTTGTGCTAAATCATATACTAATTATGATGATAGTGATGTTATTTTTAATTATGATGAGGAAATTCTTTTTAACTATAATAATCAAGAAGAAAAAATGAATAATTATGTAAAAAATTATAATGTAGAGGATAGTATTTTTGAATGGGATATAGATAAAATAATAAATGATTTTGATGTAAATACTTTTAAACATACATTTAAGAAAGACTCTAATGGTTATTATTATTGGTATAGTACTGAAATTGATAATAATGTAAAATAATTATTTTGAATTTAAGAGAAGAAAGTATGATGTATAGTTTAGTTAAAGATAGATAAATTCTATTCTTTTTCTTTTTGTAATAAATTATAATAGTTGAAAGTGGGCATTTTATTTGTTTTAGTTTTTGAATGAATTGTAACTTTATTTTGGATAAAAAAGGAAAAATTTGTTGAAACTTTGTTTATTTTATGATATAGTATTTATAGAATAAGGAGGACTAATATGGAAGAGAATAAAAAAACCTTAAGAATAAATAGATTAGATGGTACTTATGAAGATGTTGAAGAAGTTCTAAGTTTTGAGTTTAATGATACAAAAAAGCGTTATGTAATATATACAAAGAATGAAAAAGATCAAAATGGTAATGTTACTATTTATGTAACTGAAATAGTAACAGATGCTCATGGTTCAAGATTAATCGGAGTATCACAAGATGAGGAATGGGCAAGAATAAAAGATGTATTACGTGAACTTGCTAAGAAAGAATCTTAAGGAGGGGTAAAGTGGAAAATTTTAAGATAGTTAATAATAGTGAATTAGTAGTAAACCAAATAAATACTGCTAAAAAGTTAAAAACACGTGCTCATGATTTTAATAATATATTAAAAGCTGGTAAAGTTTTAGTTAAAGTCAATGATTTTAATATTAATCAAGGTTTTGATATAAATACTCCAAAAGAAGAAATATCAGAAAAAACATATGAACAAGATTATGTAAAGCCATCATATAATAAACAAATTAATATAGAACCAGAAGTTAAAGAAGAAAATGCTTATAATGCTATAAAAGAAGAAGAGATAATTGATTTAAAACATATTAAAGACTTAGAAAATACTTATAAAGGTCATAGGGCTTTAAGAGAAGTAGAAAAAGAGGAAGTAAAGGAAGAACAAGAAGAAGTTATTACAGAAGATATGTTTAAATCCGAATTAGAAAAACCTGATTTTTCTCAAGAGGCTTCTAATTTTAAAGCAAATCTTACTAATCAATATAATGCTATAAAGGCTAAAATAAAAGAACAAAAAGATAGAATAGATGATATTACAAGAGAGTATTCATTGGAATCAGAACGTGCTAATTTAACAAGAGAAGATAAAAAAGATATTCAAAAAGTATTAAATGGTATGAATGCTTGGCAAATGGATTTCTTTGCAAAATTTAAAGATGAACAAAGAACAAAAGCTTTACTTAATAGTATAGAAGATTATTTTGCTTCTTATAGAAAAGATTTAGAAGAAAAAATACGTGCAGAAAAAGCTGGAGAAGAAAGAAAAGAGTCTTTAGGAAAAGCTGAACAAAAAGCAAGAGAAGATCATATGACATGTAAAAAACAATTATTAGAATTTATAAATAAGAATTATAAAACATTAAAAGAAGTAAATCGTCATGATGAAGTGTTAAGAGAAAATGATGCTGAATTGAAGTCTTTAACAGGAGTAAAAGATTTAGAATCGTTATATTTAAATTCTGAGAAAGATACTATGAATTTAAATAGAAATTCTTTTGGTATAAATAGTATGAATCAAGTACCAAGAGAACAAATAAATTCAGTACCAGAGTTAAATAATAGTTTTAATATACCAAATGAGAATAAGCCTAATATATTTGATGTTTTTAGACGTGCTGAGGGTAATGATTCTTTATAAAGAGTGTTATAGCTCTTCTTTTTTTTTGAAAATTATAGTATACTTATCATGGTGATGAATATGAAGAGAATATTAGATGGAAATAAAGCATGTAGTCTTGTATCATATAAATTTACAGAAGTTGCAGGAATATATCCAATAACTCCGGCAACTACAATGGCTGAGAATATAGATGTAATGGCTACTAAGGGTGAAAAGAATTTTTTTAATGATAAAGTTAAAGTAGTTGAAATGCAAAGTGAAGCAGGTGCTATTGGAACAGTTCATGGTCTTCTTCAAAATGGAGTTCTTGCTAGTACTTATACAGCAAGTCAAGGACTACTTTTAATGATACCTAATATGTATAAAATAGCAGGAGAACTTCTTCCATGTGTTATTAATGTAGCAGCACGTACAGTAGCAACTCATGCTTTATCAATTATGGGTGATCAAAGTGATATATATGCAGTAAGAGGAACAGGGTTTGCAATACTTGCATCATCTTCAGTACAACAAGTAATGGACTTAACAAATGTAGCATATTTATCTGCAATAAGAGGAAGAGTTCCTTTTGTAAACTTCTTTGATGGTTTTAGAACTTCACATGAGTATAATAAAGTAGAAGTAATAGATTTTGATAAAATAAAACAATTAATAGATGAAGAAGCTTTACAAAAATTTAGATGTAATTCACTTGATATAGATAATCCTACAACAAGAGGAACAAATCAAGGAGATGGAGTATATTTTCAAGCAGTAGAAGCCCGTAACTATTATTATGATAGATTACCAGATATAGTAAATAATTATATGAAAGATATAAATAAAATAACAGGAAAAGATTATAAACCTTTTGAATATTATGGAGATCCAAAAGCAAAATATGTAATAGTTGCTATGGGATCAGTGTGTGAAACAATAAAAGAGTTTTTAAGTTATAAAGATACAAAATTAGGACTTGTAGAAGTTCATTTATATAGACCATTTTCTAGTAAATATTTACTTAATGTACTTCCTAAAACAACTAAAAAAATAGCAGTCCTAGACAGAGTAAAAGAAGCAGGAACTACTAAAGAAGCTTTATGTTTAGATGTAGAACACGTTATAAAAGCTAATAATTTACATGTAGAAGTTCTTGGAGGAAGATATGGTTTATCTTCAAAAAACACTAATTTAAATGATGTAGAAGCTATATATAATAATTTAAAAAGTAATAGTCCAAAGAATGAATTTACTGTAGGAATAATAGATGATGTAACAAATTTATCTCTTGAGAGAACTACTACAGTGTTTAAAAAAGATTATGATGAAATATTAATATATGGATATGGATCAGATGGAATGATTACTACTTCAAAAGATATTTTAACAATTATAGGAAATAATACAGATAAATATGTTCAAGGATATTTTGAATATGATTCTAAAAAAAGTGGTGGAGTAACAAAGAGTCATTTAAGATTTAGTGATAAAGAAATAAAAAGTGCTTATTATGTAGAAAATCCTAAAGTAGTTGTATGTTCAAAAGATACTTATATAAATAGATTTGATATGTTAAAAGGAATAAAAGAAAATGGAGTATTTATACTTAATACAGAAAAAGATAATATTAAGTTACCAAGTAATTATATAAGAATAATAAAAGAGAGAAATATTAGAGTTTATACAGTAAATGCTTCTAAAATAGCTAGTGATAATAATATACCAAATAAAATAAGTATGATAATGGAAAGTGTTATACTTAATATAACAGATTTAATAGATAAAGAAGATGCTAATAAGTATATAATAGAAATGATAAAGAAGAATTTTTCACATAAGGGTGAAGGTGTAGTAAAATCAAATATAAATGCTTTAGAAGATTCTTTAAAAAGTGTAAAAGAGATAAGTTATGATGAAATAGGTAAAATAGAAAGTAAAGAAGCAGAAAATACGATATTTTCTTTATTAGAGCATGATATGTCAGATGAAATAAAAGTAAGTCATTTTATGGGGATAGAAGATGGTGTAACTAAGGCAGATACATCGAAATATGAAAAAAGAGGGATTTCTAGTGTTACTCCAAGTTATAATAAAGATAAATGTATAATGTGTAATTTATGTTCATTTGTTTGTCCACATTCAGTAATAAGGCCATATTTACTTACTAAAGAAGAATATGAGAGTGCTCCTGAAGAAGTGAAACAAGATACAAAGGAAGCAAAATTAAAAAGTGGAGATTTAATGTTTACAGTAGGGGTATCTACATATGATTGTACTGGGTGTGGTTTGTGTGAGAATATTTGTCCTACAAAAGCAATAGAGATGGATAAGACAAAGGAAAAAGAAAAGATAAAGTATGAGTATTTAAAAGAATTAAAAGATAAAGAAGTAAGCGATGTTAATACTGTAAAGATGAGTCAGTTTATAAAACCAGCATTTAATTTTAGTGGTGCTTGTGCAGGATGTGGGGAAACACCATATTTAAAATTATTATCACAACTTTTTAAAGATAATTTAATGATAGCAAATGCAACAGGATGTTCTTCTATTTATGGAGCATCACTTCCAAGTATGCCATGGAATGTTCCGTGGGTTAATTCTTTGTTTGAAGATAATGCAGAGTTTGGATATGGTATTAAATTAGCAGAAAGTTATATGAAAAATAGAATAGTTATGATTATGAAAGAGTGTAAGGATAAGGTAAATAGTAAGAATAAAGGTTTAATAGAAGAGTATATAAATAATTATTCTAAAGAGGTATCATTTAAGGTATATAATGAGCTTGATTATGATGATTTTAAAGAAATAGTTCCATATAAAAAATATATAAAAGAAAAGAGTATTTGGTTAGTAGGAGGAGATGGTTGGGCTTATGATATTGGTTTTGGAGGAATAGATCATGTATTATCTACTAGTGATGACATTAATGTTTTAGTGCTTGATACAGAGGTATACTCTAATACTGGTGGTCAAGCATCAAAATCAACAAGACCAGGAGCAGTTGCAAAATTTGCAGCAAGTGGAAAACAAAATTCAAAGAAAGATTTAGCAAGTATTGCAATGACATATGACAATGTTTATGTAGGCACTATTAGTTTAGGAGCAAATCCAGCACATACAGTAAAAACAATTATAGAGGCTGAAAATCATAAAGGGCCATCAATATTAATAGCATATGCTCCATGTATTGCTCATGGAATAAAAACAGGTATGAAAGATTCTATAAATGAAGAAAAGCTAGCAACAAATTCTGGATATTTTCCGCTTTATAGATATAATCCAAATACGAAAAAGTTTACTTTAGATAGTGGAGCAAATTTTGATAAATTAGATGAATTATTAGAAAGAGAAAATAGGTATAAGGGGAGTAAGGAATTGCTAGATAAGAATAAACAGGATATAAGAAATAAGTATGAAAAGCTAAAAGAATTAGCGAACTTATAAATATTTAAAATAGCTACTTGAAAAAGTAGTTATTTTAATGTAGAATTAAATTATAAGAAA